>JAWXTX010000006.1:0-48232 GCA_044433165.1 Ferrimonas sp.
CCACTTCATACGCTTCTTCTAAGGTAAGCGGCACAATGCGCTGAAAGTTTTGTTGGCAACTCCACGGGCAGCCTAGCTGAGGGTGACGCAATTGCGCCATCATCGCCAACATTCGAGCTATCGGCTCTGGAGGTAAACTTGGTTTCATAAGCGACGCGCCTCAATAACCCCATTGATCTGCTCTAAGCGAGAAACCAAACGGCTCAGTGATGCCATATTATAAAGCTCGAGTTTGATCTCGACTTGCGCCGTTTGTTGATTGCTGTCGGTGTTGGAACGCATCTCCAACACATTGCTTTTTTCATGCGCCAAAATCGTGGTCACGTCCAAGAGTAACCCGCGACGATCGCTGGCCAATAAGCGCAATGTCACTTGGAAACCACCGCTGGTGCTCTCGCTCCAATTTACATCCACTTCTCGTTCTGGGTGCTGCAACAGCAAATGCGCCAGTTGCTCGCAGCCCTCACGGTGCACGGAAACGCCTTTACCCATGGTGATGTAGCCTTGAATGTTGTCGCCCGGCAAAGGCTGACAACAGTTGGCAATGTGGCTTAATAAATTGCCAACCCCCTCCACAATCACTTGTCCTTGAGGAGCGCGCGTTTTATTAGGGCTGGGTTTGGCGACTAAGTCTGCCACCACTTTTTGTACGTCTTGTTGCTGGCGCGTGCTGCGACTTTGCAGATGATTGATGACCTGCGTGAGACGAATGTCGCCACCGCCAATCGCGGCGAGTAGATCCTCTTGGCTGTGCAGATTAAAGCGCCCTACGGCAGTCTCTAAATCACACTGTTCCAAGCCCACCTTGGCCAGTTCTTGTTCCAGCATCTCTTTGCCAGCGGCGGCATTTTTATCTTTATCTTGGGCTTTAAACCAAGTTTGAATTTTGGCACGTGCGCGGCTGGTATGGATGTAACCCAAGCTCGGATTAAGCCAGTCGCGTTTCGGATTGGCTTGTTTGGCGGTAATGATCTCAACCCGTTGGCCCGTTTCAACTTCAGTGGTAAAAGGCGAGATCCGGCCATCGATTTTCGCACCTATACAGCGGTGCCCCACTTGAGAGTGAATGTAATAGGCAAAATCCAACACGGTGCTGCCAGCCGGCAGATCGATGACATCCCCTTTAGGGGTAAACACATACACACGGTCTTCGAAAACTTGAGAGCGGATCTCCTCCACCAAGTTACCAGACTCAACCACATCTTCTTGCCACGCTAAAATTTTACGCAGCCAATTTATCTTGTTTTCAAAGCCCGAGCTTTTACCAGCACTGCCCTCTTTATATTTCCAATGGGCAGCAACGCCCAGCTCCGCGTCTTCGTGCATCTGCTTGGTGCGGATCTGGATCTCGACGGTTTTGCCCTCCGGCCCCATCACAACGGTGTGAATAGACTGGTAGCCATTGGGTTTGGGGGTTGCCACGTAATCATCAAATTCATTAGGCAAATGGCGCCACAAGGTGTGCACGACCCCTAAAGCGCCATAACAATCTTGTAAGCACTCGGTGATGATCCGCACAGCGCGTACATCAAACAGCTCGTCAAACGACAAATGCTTTTTCTGCATTTTGCGCCAAATGCTAAAAATGTGTTTGGGACGCCCATCCACATCGGCACGCAATCCTTGGGCATCTAACTGCGTTTGCAGTTGCGCCACAAAGTCCACCATGTATTGCTCTCGGTCGAGCCGCTTACCATCAAGCCATTGGGCGATTTGCTGGTAGGTTTCTGGGTGTAAGTAACGAAACGCCAGATCTTCCAATTCCCACTTTAATTGGCCAATACCTAACCGGTTCGCCAGCGGTGCATAGATGTCACGCACTTCCCGCGCCAGCAATACTCGCGTTTCCTCATCGGCGTTTTTTACTTCGCGCAACAAGACCACGGCTTCGGCTAATTTGATCACGACTGCGCGAATGTCTTCCACCATCACCAGCAGCATCTGTCGCAATTTATCTACTTGCGAGGCATCGGGATTATTACGGCTGCGTAAGGTGCGGATGGCGTCCATCTCTTGCACCGCCGCCACCAAACTGGCTACCGCTCCGCCTTGATCTTCTGCACAACGCGCCAATGATAATAAGCCGGCATCAATAAAGGCATAACACAACGCAGCGCGTAACGTATCCATATCCATATTCAATGGCAGCAAGATCTCCACCATTTCCCGGGCACGCTGCAATCGAGCATCTCGCAAGACAGTGTCACCACTTAATTGCTGACAATAATTAAAGCTGGCCAACAATTGTTGGCGCTGCTCTTCATTAATGACTAAGCGATCAAGCCACTGCTCGACATTATGCAGCGCATCCCCAAAATGGATATGTCGCACCGAAACCATGGTAACTACTCCTCGCAGTTGAATTACTGACGCACAAATAGAGCCATTGATTCTAAATGACCCGTGTGAGGAAACATATCAATCAGACCCAGTTTATCTAAGCGATATCCTTGTTCAGTCAGCGATTTTGCGTCTTGTGCCAACGTTAATGGGTTACATGATACATAAAGAATGCGTTTCGGCGCCAAAGCTGGCAACCATTGCAAGGCACCACTGGCACCGGCACGAGCGGGATCTAACAGTACCCAATCAATGGTTTGCTGTGCCCAAGGATATTGGCTTACCGCCCCATTTAAATCCGCACAATAAAATTGCACATTGGGTAGCGCCAGCGCTTGCGCTTGCGCTTGTCCACGCTGCACCATCCGTTCAATGCCCTCGACCGCAATCACCTGCTTCGCGCGTTGTGCCAAGGCAAAACTGAAATTGCCACCGCCACAAAACAGATCAAGGCCGGTTTCTTCTGGCATCGGAGCCAGCCACGCTAACGCTTGCGCCACCATTTGCTGGTTAACTTGATCATTTACTTGGAAAAAGTCGCCGGGTAAAAACGCCACAGATGGGCCATCGACCGTAGCTTGATAATGCAATAATGACGCAGATTGGCACGCGAGATCGCGCACGCGCTGGCCGTCATCCCACAAAATTTGGCACTGATGCTGTTGGCCAAAGGCCACCAGCGCCCGTTGTTCATGTAGATTCGGTTGACGCAGCAATCGTAACACCACCACCGCGCCTTCATCAGCTAAGAGCAGATCCACATGGCCCAATTGTTTGGCTAACGCCAACGCCGCCAAGCAATGGCTTAATGGGGCAATCAGGGCGGACAGCTGCACGACTAATACTGGACATTGTTCAATGGCCACCACCTGCTTGCTTTGCGATTGACGAAACCCTAAAACCAACTGCCCTTTATGCCAATGCGTTGCCAAACGCGCGCGGCGGCGGTAATGCCAATCGGCACCAGAGATGGCAGGGGCCATTGCAAACTCGGCGTTTTTTAAATGGTGTTGCAGTAATTGCTGCAGCGCTTGTTGTTTAAATTGGCGCTGGCCATCATTCGTGGCGTATTGCAGTTGACACCCACCACAGCGGCCAAAATAGCGACATTTGGGCGCAACCCGCTCGGGGCTGTCTTGCATGCGTTTTTGCACCACGCCTTTGGCAAAGCGCCCTTTATCTTGCACCAATTGCACTTGCGCTTGCTCACCGGGCAACAAGCCATCCACAAAGATCACTTGATGGTGCGCATGCGCGACGCCAAGCCCTTGATGGTCAAGGCTATCGCACTCAATCACAATATTTTTTTTAGGGGCGTGTTTTTTATTCGCTTTAGGTGAGAAAAACTGGGCCATGATCGCTCAAGCTGATAACAAAGGGGAGCAGCCACACAAGACGATGGCTACCAAACAACAAAAAGACAAACCCACCGGTTTGGCTGCCGTAATTAAAGCCAGCATGGTACCAGCAATTTATCCAAGACAGGCAATCAAACGCCCATAAAAGCACGGCCATAGCACACGCGCTACAGTCAATAACCTAAAAAGCATGAAAAAGAAGACGATCGTGACAGTGAGACTGGCAGCCATTGAAACAATGGACGACAATAAGCCATTACCACGGCAAACCGCATCGGTTAAATAACAATAACGCCGTAGAATTCTTGAGTTTTAGCCTACTCGAATGGCCGCGTACTGAGCAGTACATGCGCAGTGGGTGTTAATACGTACAATAGTGCCGACCTTCCTCGGTGAATATATGGATAATGCAATGACCGCCAAACCTGGTTTTTTCAATCGCATCAAAGCGCTCGACACCTGGCAAAAGACCTTATTGGCCACCGCATTAACAGAGCGCATGTTGCCCAACTACCAACTGTTTGCGCAAGTCACCGACCAAGAAAACAGTGATAAAGCGATGATCGCCTTAGATCTGCTTTGGCAGTCTCTGACCGACCGCAAATTCAAATTAAACTTTGAGCGTTTAATTAATCAAATGGAGACGTTGATCCCAGAGGAGCAGCAATACGATTGCTATGCCGTCTACCCTGCCACCGATCTGCTCACCGCCTTAGTAACCATTTTTACGGCGTTGCAGCAAAAGATTGAAACGGATCTCATCAACATATCCAAACTGTCCTCGTCCACCGTAGCGGCATTTATCGAAGCCAGCGAAAGCGACGCCGCCCAAGCAAGTAACAACGACGATTGGGTGTTTGACCACCCATTGATGCAGGAAGAGCGCGAACTACAAGAGCAGTTATTGGATTGGGTTGAACAACTCACCCCAAACGATATTGAGGAAGTCAAAGGCTTACGCAAAGAGCTGCGCGAAGCGGGGATCTCAAATTTGGGGATCAGCCTGAACTAAACAGCCGCTACATTAGCTGGGGGAACGCAGCCCGAAACAGGGGCTGCGTCCATCAAATAAATGGCTGTCATTTATGCAAAACGCATTCTGCGCCATGGCAAATGCGATAGTGCAAAATGCCCTCATAGTCGGCGTGATCTTTACGATGGATTCGCATCGGCCAATAAATCGGCCAACACCTCCGCCAAGTCGCCCACCAAAGCATAATCGGCCAATTGCATTAATGGTGTTTGGCCATCGCGATCAACCGCAATAATCTGCTGCGCCTGCTGGATCCCTTGCAGGTGTTGATCTGCCCCTGAGATCCCCAATGCCAAATAGCGCTGAGGGCTGATTGCCTGTCCCGTTTGGCCAATCTGCAAATGAGCTGGCAGCAACCCGCCATCAATCACCGCTCGCGTACCACCAATGGCCGCCCCTAAACGATCCGCCAATTGCATCACCAAAGGCAGCAAGGTGGTATCCACACCACGGCCAATGCCTATCACTGTGGTGGCGGTAGCTAAATTAGGGCGCTCAGAGCACAGCGGTTGCCATTGACGCTGGCTGCGCTCTTGTGCCAACACAGCGACCGGCCACTTTTGGCCAGAATTCAAGGGCGGTACGAGCAACGGCAACGATTCCCCCTGCATCACCCAATAGCTAGGCTGCAATGTCAGCGCCCAACATCCCTCATCCGTACGCCAATGCTGCTGAATTTTGCCAGCCCAAGCCGGTCGCAAAAAACGCATGCTTGGGGATGCAATGTCAGCCACATCCGTCCCCGTCACTTCGATGTGGCTCACATCGGTAAGCATCGGTAATCGCCATTGCTGAGCAAGTTGAGGCAATAACTCTCGGCTTAACAAATCATTGCCCATCATCAGCTGCTGTATTGGCCAGCCTAACTGTTGGCAACCGGCCACAATGGCTTGACACATCTGCTCGGTAGCGGCCAAAGGCGGCGATGTCAATTGCCACCATTGCCTCCCCCCCTCAGGCAACCATTCCAGCGCCTGATCACCGATTTGTAATATCTCAAACCGGTCGACGCTGCATGTCATGGCAGCCAGTAACGACCGCCAATGCGCCTGATTATGATCATGCAATATTAATAGTGCGGTCATCAGCACCCCTTAAATAATAATGAGGACAAGGCTGCGCTATTTGCCAGCGCCACGGTCTGCCGTTGCAGCACCAGCGGTTGCTGTTCGTATAAATGCAGCCCTTGCTTTAATGGTGAGGCACAGCAATCAGCAGCCACCTCATCCCAGCTCAAAATAGGAGCACGGCGCGCTTTTAATAGATTGGGTAAACTGGCAAAACGGGGAGTAGCTAAACGTAAATCCACCCCAATCACCGCCGGCAAACGTAATTGATAATAAGCTTGCCCCGCTGCAGTTAAACCACGGCCTTTAATATAAGGTGCTTGCCACGTTAATTGATCGACCGCCGACAGTTGCGACCAACCAAGGCAACTGGCTAAACGCAATGGCGTTTGATAATTGCCCTCATCGGCGGATTGTTTGCCACACAAAATAATATCGGGTTGTAATATTTGGCTAACCTTAGCCAACGCTTCCGCAATAACGGCACAGTCTCGGCTGACCAAGGGCACTTGAATCGCTTGATCCGCTCCTAATGCTAATGCCGTGCGTAAGCCCTGCTCTTTGGTACCAATATTGACGGCTATCACCTCTGTGGCGATATTTTGCTCACGCCAACGCAGCGCAAACTCCAATGCCACTTCACTAAAAGGATCTAGCCCGACGTGAGATTTTATTAACGATGGAGGCAAGGATTCGGCTTCCATCTCGGAATCCAATAAGCTTTTAATGGCCACCAGTATTTTCATATATACCTGAATTTCAATTGGTTAGACCTCTGAATGAAAAACAAACAGCAGGATAATAATCACTATTATCTCAGCCGAAGCAATTCATTGCGAATCATCTCGAGCCCATTTCATTAAATAGTGGCACCTAAAGATCGGCTCTATTTGATAATCAAAGTAGAAAAGTAACAATCGAAACTAAAGCGCATTGATAAATTGTCTTCAATTTAATCATCCTGACTTTGTTAGATTACGGTTAATCTTGCAATTTATCTAAAAAGAATTATTCTTGTATTTAAGTAAAGAACTTTATTGTCTGATGTTTATCAACAGGACTTGTCACCATGACTGAATTTATTGAAATCCTAACCCACGGCCGTCGTTTAAAAGCACAATTAAAAACTCTAACAATTGATGAATTACGTGATGTATTTGCCAAAATGCAAGACATCGTAAATGAGCGTGAAGCCGAAGCCGAAGAAGAATCGGCAGCCAATGCCGAGCGTATTGCTAAAATTGAAGCCTTACGCAAAATGATGGCTGAAGATGGGATCAGTGTTGATGACTTAGGCGTAAACGTAGATACCAAATCTCGTAAAAAGCGCGCGCCGCGTCCAGCCAAATATAAATACATTTTAGATGGTGAAGAGCATACTTGGACTGGCCAAGGTCGTATGCCAAAAACCATTAACGAGCAGATTAAATCCGGCGAAAAATCTTTAGAAGACTTTTTGATTTAAATCAAAGACCTGTTCAATTGTTAAAACGACCGGCTTGCTGGTCGTTTTTTCTTTACGACATTCACAAATGCAACAATAGCGTTCATTATCTGTATAAATACAGGCTACTTTAGATAAAGTTAGCCTTCTTATATTTAAACAAGTTTCCATTTTATTGCGTCTTCTTGTCATCCCATTCACACACTCTGGTGACCGGCATCATTTCATTACCCAGCCATAACGAAATGAAAAACCTCAACCACTAGGCAACATAAATACAAAAAAGTGAGAATAATTCAGTAAACAACACTCATATTGCCTCACCCTATCTGGCGCAGCCGATTCATTTTCAATCACATTCATTTTTGTACCAAAATTGAGGGGCACGGCGAAACCTAGCCTAGTCTGACACACCCTCTGATTGCTACAATTTCATCATTCCTATTATTGAATGAGGCTGTATATATGAACCGAGCTTGGATCATCGTTATTGCGTTACTCAGCGGTTGCAGTGGCAACTATCAATTTAACTCCAATATTGATCCCACTAATATTAAAGGCTATTTCCAAGAGCGCGATATTCCACTGCTCACTGAGATGCCAGCTGACGCCACCTCCTTTGGGATCATTGATGCCAATAGCTGCCAAACCAGTGCTAATATGCCGCTAGCCAACACCGTTGACGCCCATAATCAATTGCGCCAACAAGCCTATCAAATGGGTGGTAATGCCATCGTCTTGCTGCAATGCGCCTCTTTTACGGGAGAGATCGGTTGCCTAACAAGCGTGTACTGCTCAGCCAAAGTGATCGAACAACCATGATGCAACAACTTGAGCTGGTGGCGTTATGCCGCTCGCCTTACAAACAAAAATTTGCCATTCCTCGCCAACCCAATTTGGTGCCTGCGGCGCTTGGCCAATTATTACTGCAAGGCGAGTGCAATCGCGCCGAGTGCGTACAAGGTTTAGAGCAATTTAGCCACCTTTGGCTTATCTGGGGCTTTCATCAGAATCTGGCCCAAGGCTGGAAACCGATGGTGCGCCCCCCCCGCCTTGGCGGTAATACCCGCATTGGCGTATTTGCCAGCCGCGCTACGTTCCGCCCCAATGGTCTAGGCATGTCGGTTGTAAAGCTCCAGCGCGTATACCAACAAGACAAACAACAGATCATTGAGGTTTCAGGGTTAGATTTACTTGATGGCACCCCGATTTTTGATATTAAACCCTACATTCCTTATTCCGATGCCATCCTTGATGCTCAAGGTGGTTATGCCAATGAAGCGCCGCCAGCAATGGCCATGAAAATATTGCCTCAAGCACAACAACAGTGGCAGCAAGCACAGCAACGTTACCCAGAGTTTGCGGAATTAGCAGCTCAAGTGCTGGCTCAAGATCCTCGTCCAGCTTACCAACGCCAGCCTGAACGTGAATATGGCGTGCAGCTGCACGATTTGGATCTGCGTTGGCAGGTCATCGACGGGTGCAATTGCGTCACCGCAGTAGTGCCATTAACGTCGAGCCAATAGCCAATCCATGCCGGAAACTTGCGATTTCCCCTCAAGGTTAATTAGACTTAATCGTATATTATTAACTACTACCATTTGTGATTTTCATGCAAATTCGCTTCGAACACCCCTCTGATATCGATGCCATCCGCTCGCTCACTTACCAAGCGTTTGATGGTCATCCTCACCATGCTGCGGGGGCTAAGCCCAGCGAGCATCTGTTAATTGACCGTTTGCGCAGTGCCGGCGTATTAAGTTTGTCGTTAGTGGCCGAACAAGCCGAAACCATCGTTGGCCACATCGCATTTTCACCAATCACCATGACCACCAGCAGCGGTCAATCAATCACCGATTGGTACGGGCTCGCGCCAGTATCGGTGCTGCCAGAACAACAAAATAAAGGCATTGGCGCGGCGCTAATTAAAGAGGGATTAGCGCGCTTAGCTGGCCTACAGGCGCAAGGCGTAGTGGTGCTTGGTGAACCCCATTATTACCACCATTTTGGCTTCAGCTCCGATCCCAAACTGCACTTAGCAGGGGTGCCGCCCCAATATTTTATGTATCACTTGTTAGCGGACACACAGCCACTACCCCAAGGCGAAGTGCATTATCACCCCGCTTTTTTTGAGTAGCACTCTGCCTAATTTCTCGCGTTTGCTTTAACAGTGTTCGCTTCTAAGGCGCCGTAAAATCTGGCTAGTGCGTTCACTAAAATGGCTAAATTTTTGTTTCGTCACCATCGGCATGAGGCGACCAAGCGCTTTGGCAACTATTTGTGGCCGGCACTCACTAGGGGCGAGCATCACCCCTTCGGTTTCATTAGCGGTGATCAAAGAGTAATAATTGCCCCCAGCGGGCACCATGGCACCATTGGGCGCTTGCTCGGATAGAAGCCACAAGACCGCAGGCGTTACCCTATCGGCGGTCATATTTTCCATATCGTAAGGCGTATCAAAAAGGCCGCTAAGGCGGGAATGGTGCGCAGGTATAATCAGATTGGCGGTAATGTTGCTGTTGGTCAGTTGTAAGCTAAAACTGCGTAAAAAACCAATGATAGCGGCATTACTGGCCGCATATCCCATCAATTGCGGATCGCCATAAAGGGTGCTGATCCCCGAGGTCAAAACGATCCGGCCACGCTGTTGCCGTTGCAAATAAGGCAGCACCTGCTGAATGCACTGTATTTGCGCAAAGAAGTTGGTCTCCATCTGCTTTCGATACAAGCTTAACTCGGCACCGACACTTTGCTGCAAGGCTAAGATCCCCGCATTGCAAATTAATCCATCAATGCGCTCAAACCGAGCAATGGTTATCTCAATCACCTCGGCAACAGCCTGGGCATTCGTCACATCAACACAGTAACCCAAAATGCTGCCCGCCAACTCTTGCGCAGTATCAACCACAGATTGAATGCATTGCGGGTTATGGCCAGTGCCCATCAAATCGCCGCCGTTATCGATGGCGATTACTGTGGCGCCTCGGGCAGCCAGCGCTAATGCGTAGGCTCGGCCTGAGCCACGGCCGGCTCCCGTAACCATAATGATCTGCTGGTTAAAATTATACATTTCCCCTCGGTACCATTAAATGTTGCATCAATGTTACTACCGCAAAGCAAAAGGGAACTGTGATTAAACCGACAAATGAAAATGAGATGCAACAAAACAACGAAATCCATGATTTACATCAAGCGATAATACTAGGCTGATCGACTTGGAATTATCACGCAGCCATTCCATGGCTATTATTGATCTAGGTATAATTCGCCATTACCGTTTAAATGTGATTTCTAATGAATCTCCAACCTTGGATTATGGCCATTCGGCCTCGCACTCTGCCTGCGGCAATTAGCCCACTGCTTTTGGGCAACATACTGGCATTCAGCCAAGCGTCTTTCAGTCCCACTGTTGCCATCAGCGCTATGCTTTGTGGTTTGCTATTGCAAGTGGGGGTCAATTTAGCAAACGATTATTTTGATTTTAAAAGCGGGGTTGATACCGCCGAACGCTTAGGGCCAATTCGAGTCACACAAGCGGGGCTGATCCCCGCAAGCCAAGTGCGTAATGCCATGATAGGCAGTTTACTCTTAGCCATTTTAGTGGGCGTTAAACTGGTTTGGGTGGGTGGTCCTATCGTACTGGGCTTAGCCATTCTTGCCATACTTGGTGCTATTGGCTATTCCGGTGGCCCATTTCCACTGGCATCCCATGGCTTAGGTGAGCTCTCGGCCTTTTTATTTTTTGGATTGATTGCCGTCGTTGGCTGTTATTTTATTCAAACACAAAGCGTCCAACCGCTGGTTTGGGCGCTCGCCAGTGCTGTTGGTTTATTAAACGCCGCCATTATGCTGGTAAATAATACCCGTGATATTCACACCGATGCCAAAGCGGGCAAACGCACGCTGGCAGTACGTATTGGCCAAGCCCGCGCCCAAACGCTTTATTGCCTATTACTGTTGCTGCCGTACTTAATTTTGATTGGCTTATTTATTAGCGGTCAAATTGCCGGATTGGTGCTTATTTTAGGGTTAATTTCAGCACCGATGGCGCGCATTTTGGCACAACGTTTTTGCCAATCGGAAGGAGCGGCACTCAATCCATTACTGGGTCGTACCGCCATGCTGTCACTGTTTTTTAGCGTATTATTAAGCGTCGGATTGGGTTTAGACACAATACGTTAATGATAATGCACCTCATCGCTGCAATTGCAGGCAAGCGGTTATCACTGTAAGCATGCAATTGCTTTCTTTTTCATGAAGGTTAAAAAATTGGTACCACAAGGTAATAAGCACAATCAATAGACAAATAACTGTTGTTGTTGGTTGAAAAAGATCCATACACTGCACTTTAAGGCTGGTGAGAAATCGCCAAACACCTCTCTAATGGCATGACGCCAATAACCGGATTGGCCATGTTGGCCGCCATAATAGATCAGCATTGACTCATGCGAGCGACGCGCTTAGCTCACTTGATGTTGGACGATAAATAGCAGTGACGTCTTCGACGCGCTAGGTGGCCGAGAGTGCGAAGAGCAATGCCTTGTGCAGTGCTCGGATTTCTCCAATTCCAACGACAACGCGTCTAAATGAGTGTGTGATGAAAAAACGGTCTTTGATTTTACCTGTTGCCCTGCTTCTTTCTGCCTGTGGCGGATCTGATTCAAATTCAGACTCCAGCTCCTTACCGGCCATTATTGAAGGCGAATTAACCGCCTTAAATACCATGACTGGCGCTGCGACTGTCGGTCGTTATCACGTCAATCTCAATCCCGCAATGCAAACTCGAAACGTGGTTGAGAACCTCGATAACTTAGCACTAGGCATGGTGCTTACGTTGCGTACTGATGGCCAGCAAACCATTACTTCCATGCGCTACGATGATCTGCTCAAAGCGCCCGTGACCGCTTATGACAGCGAAGCTCAAACCTTAACCATGGCGGGCAAACTGGTGCAATACAATGGCGCTCGCCTCGCAACCGGCTTGCAACTTGATAGCACTATTATTGGTAAAACATTGCACATCAGTGGCTTTAATGTGGATCAGAACACCATTCAAGCCACCTTCATCAAACAAGATACTCAGGCTCCAGCCACCGACGTAGAAGGTGAAGTGGAAGGGGTGGTGACCAACTTAGACGCCAATGAACGCAGCTTTAATATTGGTAGCCTATTGGTTGACTACAGTGGTGCTCGTGCCCCAGCTTCTTTACAAAATGGCCAATGGGTTGAAGTGGAAGGGCGCTTTAGCGGCGATACGCTGTTCGCCTCAGAGGTCGAACTTGAAAACTACGATTACGATGATGACAGCCAAATTGAGCTTGAGGGGCATGTCACTCAAGTCAACAGCGACAGCACTACTGGCCTTGCAAGCTCACTGATCTTAAACGGTTCACGTTTGATCACGCTGGATGGCAACGTCAAATACGATGATTTCCCACGCAGCAATGGCGCCCCCGTTATCCAAACCGGCATGTTTATTGAGGTGGAAGGCAAATGGCAAGATAACGCCATTGCCGCAAGTGAGTTGGAGTGTGAAAAAAATTGCAGCCTCTCAACTGGCAGTGGCAGCAGCCAGCCAAATACCGGCAGTCGTGACTTTGAGGTTGAGGGTTACGCAGAATACGACAGCAAAAGCAATACCATCAGCTTAAATGGTTTTACTTTTGTTGTGGCCGCGCGCGCCGAATGGGATGACATCTCCGCGCAAACGTGGAACGGCTTAGAATGGGTTTCGCTCAGTGGTAAAATGGACAGCTACAGCCACATCGCATGGGAAATTGAAGGGGAAGATCGCCCTGAAGATGACATGGACTTAAAAGGCTTGGTCACCATAGATGACAGTGGCGTTTACGCCTTATGGGGTTATGCCGCGACTGATAACAGCTTAAGCAATATTGTGCAAAAATGGGGTGACTACGTTGATGTTGAGTGCGACTTCAACTACAACCGCACCACGCAAATCGGCACGCTGAGCAACTGTCAGTACGACGATTAACCCACGCAATCAACCCAATCTTGCGGTCTATAGCGGTATCGTAAGTCCCCAAAAAGGCGCATTCATGCGCCTTTTTTATGGGCTTTAATTCGTGCCAACTCGCCCTCACAATAACCAAACCACAAACCGTGCTTTTAGCGCCATCCCCGCCTCTGCAACGCATTATTTTTGCCATATCGTGTTTAGATCACTCTGAAAGTGGCTTTTTTTTGCCATGATAACTTGTACGCTTACTATTTTATCTGCGCTTTTAAGCGTTTGTTATCGCGCGCGATTATCACCGGCAAGAGCATAAAAAGATGAAACCATTAACCCACCGCCAGCCCTTGTATTACATGTCTTCTTGTTATTTTTTATGGGGCACAATTACGGTTATCTGCACCAGCCTACTGCCGGTATTTCGGCAAGTATTTGAACTCTCCTACGAAGCCGTTGCCATCTTCCCGATGATCTTTTTTCTCACCCGTGTGGTCATGAGCCTACCCAACTCTGTGGCGCTGAATCGCTGGGGCTACCGTGCTACCTTAAATGGCGCTTTAATGCTGTGTGCCTGCGCCTGCTTGGGGTTAAGTCTGGCGCTTTATCAACACCATTTTGAACTGGTGTTAGTAGCCTATTTACTGTTATCAATGGGCATTTCCGCCCTGCAACTGGCCGCCCAAACCTACGTTTCAGTCGCCGCAGTTGCCGGTCAAAAAAGCCAAAGCCAAAGTTTTGCCACCTCATGTAATTCACTGGGCACCACCGTAGGGCCATTACTGCTGTCCTTGGTACTGGCCAGCGCTGCAAGCATTGGGTTACTGCACACCAACCAAGCCTTGGCATTGGTTTTTAGCTGTTTATGCCTATTGGCGCTGCCGCTATGGCGCATCAGCCGTGCCGTGCCAGAGCTGCCCACCAAGGCATCCGTGGGGTTTCGTTCAGGGCTAACAACCTTAAAAAATAACCGCCCTTTTATCTATGCGGTGATTGCCTTAATCCTCTATATGGGGGTTGAAGTTGCCCTAGGTGCATACGCCATCGATTATCTCATGACCATTGATGTGGCGCAGTCCACCGCCATTAGTATGGCCAGCGGCTATTGGTTATTAATGTTGCTTGGGCGGCTGCTATACACCAAAATTGGGAATGACCAACGCGCCAGAATGTGGCTGCTCAGTGCCAGCAGCCTTGCTATTGTTGGCTGCCTGTTTGCTGCCATTAGCCAAAATTTTTCCGGTGCGATGGTGCTCTTAGCCATGGGTCTATTAAATTCGGCGATGTACCCAATTATCTATTCTCGCGCCATGATGATTGCCGGCGAGCACGCCAGCCAAGCCTCTGCACTGTTAATTATGGCCACCGTTGGGGGCGCATTGATCCCGTCGTTGCAGGGGGTGATCATCGGTTTGAGTAACATTTTTGTGAGTTTTGGGGCGCTGTCGGTCGTTTACTTACTGCTCACCCTCTTTGCCGCTTTGGCTTTTGCCAGCAGTGATGGAGGCATTCGCGCCGTCAGCCACAAGCAACTAAGTTAGTTACAGCGGCGTTCGTTACGGCGGCGATGGCAAGGCTTGCTAGGCCATGGCCGCTTTTTCTCAAACGAGCTTAATGTGATCCCACCATATCTTGTGAGCCTTTGCTCAACCTTGTCACAACCTCAATCCATTAAAAATTCACACAATAACTGAGATTAAGTGCTGCAATGATGAGCAGTCCTACGTGATGGTTATGGTGAGTTCAGAACCACCATCGCACGCTCCGCCTGAACAATGTCAACTCGATATTGGCTCTTATCTCCCCCAACAACACTTAACTTCCATTTTCATATTCATTTTTCAGCTATCCAATAGCGCTTTGTCATTTTTTAAAGTGATATCCACTCGGTATCTTGCTTAAACCAGTGTATCGCTTCACATGAGATTCAATCGGCATTTTAAGTGCTGATGACAAAGGTAGAATGATGAGTTTCGCAGTAGTTGCCTCTCTAGCGGCGTTTATCGCCATATTAATGTTCCTTTTTAACCAGCAACAAAAACAAAATACGCTCTCGCGTTTGGTGTTAATTGGCTTGATTATGGGCTCTCTTTTTGGTCTTGGGCTTCAGCTAATTCATGGCGAGGGCAGCAATGCCATTGGGCAAACGCTGGAGTGGGTAGGCATCGTTGGTCACGGTTATGTGGCTTTGCTTAAAATGGTCATTATGCCTTTGGTCTTGATTTCCATGATCTCCGCCGTTGTCAAACTCGATAAAGGCGGCTCGTTAGGTAAGATCTCCGGCCTCACCATTTCAGTTTTGCTCGTAACAACCGCGCTTTCTGCCGTGATCGGCATTCTGGTTACCAGCGCATTTGGCTTATCCGCCGCCGGATTAACGGAAGGCACCCGTGAAGCGGCTCGAATTGCCCTCCTTGAAAGCCGAGCTGGCTCAGTAAACGACCTGACGATCCCACAGATGTTGGTCAGTTTTATTCCAACGAATCCATTTGCCGATCTAACTGGGGCTCGCTCAACCTCCATTATTGCGGTGGTGATTTTTGGTGTGCTTGTTGGTATTGCCGCGCGCAACGTGATGACCGAGAACACCGCATTGGCGGCGTCCATTCGGAGCTTTGTGGAAGCCGCCCAATCCGTAGTGATGCGTTTGGTGAAAATGATCATGGCATTAACGCCTTATGGCATTGCCGCGCTGATGGCAAACGTGGTCGCCACCTCAAATGCCGCCGACATTCTTAATTTGCTTGGCTTTATTGTTGCGTCTTACGTTGCCATTGGATTGATGTTCCTCGTTCATGGGCTGCTTGTTTCTTTGGTTGGGGTAAGCCCTGCGGAATACTTTAAAAAGATTTGGCCAGTACTGACCTTTGCCTTCACATCGCGCAGTTCAGCGGCCACGATTCCGCTCAATGTCGAGGCGCAGATCACCAAGCTCAAGGTACCGCCAGCGATTGCGAACCTGTCCGCCTCGTTTGGTGCGACTATCGGCCAGAATGGGTGTGCAGGGATCTACCCCGCGATGCTCGCGGTGATGGTTGCGCCCACCGTAGGCATTGATCCGCTCGACATCCACTTCATGATGTCACTGATTGCGCTCATCACAATTAGCTCATTTGGTATTGCTGGTATCGGTGGGGGCGCAACCTTTGCGGCATTAATTGTACTGCCTGCCATGGGGTTACCGGTCACAATCGCAGCGCTATTGATCTCCATCGAACCCTTAATCGATATGGCGCGTACCGCACTCAATGTCTCTGGTGCCATGACGGCCGGCACCATTACAAGCAGGCTGTTGAAATCCAACCACAACAAGGCACCGTCCGAAGCGCAAAAAGTGCAGTAATGCTCAAACAATAACAGCCAATTTGAACCGATGGCCAACTCGCCCCCATGGCCATCGGTTTTGGCTATAACGCATGCGTAACGCCCTTCTATCTGTTTGGCTTTAGCAACCATCGCAGTGCCATTCACTCAGAAAGCAACAAACAGCGGGGTTCGTTACCGCGCGATGGCAATGTTTGCTATAGTCATCGGCCATTTTGCTCAGACGAGACACCAGCGTGACCGCAACCTTTAATGATCTGCCTTTAACCAAGTCCTGTTTGGACAACCTCAAACAGTTGGGGTTTAGCACGATGACTGAGATCCAAGCGCAGGCATTACCGGTGATCCTGCGTGGTGATGATGTGGTTGGCCAAGCCAAAACCGGCAGCGGTAAAACCGTTGCCTTTGGTTTAGGGCTTTTGAGCCAATTAGAAGCAAAGCGCCTTGATACTCAAGCCTTGGTTCTCTGCCCAACCCGCGAATTAGCGGATCAGATCACCACCGTATTGCGCCAGTTAGCGCGAGCATGGCCAAACATCAAGATTTTAACCCTCTGTGGCGGCATGCCAATGCGCCCACAAACAGCCTCATTAGAGCACGGTTGCCATATTGCCGTCGGAACCCCTGGGCGGGTACGCCAGCATTTAGAAAATGGCAATCTCGAGCTGGAACGGCTCACCACGTTGGTGTTTGATGAAGCGGATCGCATGCTGGATATGGGTTTTGAAAAAGAGATCAACGCCATCATGCAGCTGGTGCCGCACCAGCGCCAAACCCTGCTCTTTTCGGCCACCTATCCCAAAGAGATTGCCGCGTTGACCGCACGGGTGCAACATCAACCACAGCACATTACGGTCGCCAACAACGAGCAAGTCAGCACCATTGACCAGCGCGCCATTGAACTCGATAGCAGCGAGCAAAAACCACAAGCGCTGCTGGCCTTACTCAGCCAATATCAACCCGCTTCCACGGTGATCTTCTGTAATACCCGTATTGCTTGCCAACAGGTGGCTGACGCATTGGCCGATGCCGGTGTCCCCGTAGCCGAGCTGCACGGCGATTTAGAGCAGTTTGATCGTGACCGTACCTTAGTGCGCTTTGCTAATGGCAGCGTGCCTGTACTGGTGGCCACCGATGTGGCCGCGCGTGGGCTCGACATTAAATCGTTGGCCATGGTCGTAAACTACGACGTGGCCTTTGAGCCAGAGGTGCACGTGCATCGAGTCGGCCGTACTGGCCGCGCAGGCGAACAGGGGCTCGCCCTGACGTTATGCGCACCGGGCGAAGCCAAGCGACTGTTGGCCATTGAAGACTTGATTGGCCAGCCGATGGTTAAACAACCCTTCGCGGCCATCAGCGGCGCAGCGGCGATCCACATTCAACCGGCCATGGTAACGCTCTCCATTGGCGCCGGTCGCAAAAGCAAACTGCGTCCAGGCGATATTCTTGGGGCATTAACCGCCGATAAGAGCGTACCGGGCAAGGCGGTGGGCAACATTAATATTGGCGATCGCTTAAGCTATGTGGCGATTGAACAAGCCTACGCAGAGCAAGCATTGAAGATCTTACAACGGGATAAAATCAAAGGCCGCAAGCTGATTGTTAAACGCCATTAATGGCGCCTAAAAACCAAAAAACGATGGCCGAGGCCATCGTTTTTTATCGCGGTTACATCGGGTTAGATGTAATTAAATAAACTGATGTTTTGCAACTTAGCAAACGATTGCGTAACGGCATTCAGCGCCAAGGATTGCTGCTCTAAGCGCGTAATCGCTTCGGCGTAATCCAAATCTTCTAAACTGGATTTGGCTTGCGCGTTCACCAACTTCATACTTTGGTGCTGATCAAGATAGCTGTCTAGCGACTTCAAATAGTTACCGGTTTCCGCTTGCACGGAAGAGGCTTCCGCTTGGGCACTGCTGATGTCATCCAACGCTTGGGCGTAAATGGCCTGCGTTTTAAAGCCCGACATCCCTTCAGGATCGCGCAGCAAGCCCACCACCGTCTGCAAACTGCTAAAAACGTCCATGGTGTCTTGCTCATACAGCGTCATGGTATCGCCATTGGCGGGTGAACCACTAAAGCTCAAAGCCATGCCATTTACTTGCAATTGCGAACCGGCATCAAACAAGGTGTCATCCGCCAACAGCGCCGTGTTATTGCTGTCAAACACTTGAATGGTGGTGTTACCATCGGCATCTTCACCAAACTGCAACTGCATTGGGCCAGCAACGTGCTCACTCGGATACAAAATTTGGCTGCGCTCTAAGAACAATTCGCCTTCCATGGTGGCCGAGCCATAATCCGCACGATAAGGGCCACTGGCGTTGCTGGGATTCATAAAGATCCGCTCACCACTTTCACTCACCGGCAACGTAACGCCATCGGCCACTTCGGCGCGACGACGGCCAGAATCGCCCATGTAATGCACCTTGCCATCGGCCCCTTCAATAAAGGGCTTTTGGCTACCTTGGTGGCCAGAAAAAATGAAATTGCCGTTTTCATCACGGCTGTTGGCAATCGCCAACACCGATTTTAGGCCCTCTTCAATGTCCAGCGCCAATGCCGCACGGCCGCTGGCATCAAGGGCACCGTCGTTACCTTGCAACACCTTATCGCGCAAAGACAGCAGTACATTGCCGTATTCACCCATGTAAGATTCTTGCTGCATCAAACGGTTGTTGGCCAAATTGATGTTGTTTTGGAACTGTTCTAACTGCTGATCTTGCTGCTTCAGGTTATCCAGAACAATCGCCGCGGACGAATCATCTGCTGCGGTGTCCACACGTTTGCCGGTGGACAATTGCATCAAGGTTTGATTCGAAGTGGTTTGCAACCGACTCATGTGGTTGCTGTTTAAATTATAAAATTGGTTAGTCGAAATCCGCATGACTCATTCCTTAGCGAATGGACGCAAATAAGGTATCGAATGTTTCTTTGGCAACGGTCATTACGCGTGCAGAGGCGTTATAAGCCTGCTGAAAACGCATTAAATCCGCCGCTTCGTCATCCAAATTCACACCGCTGCCCTCTTCCACTCGCGCTTTTGCTTGCGCTTTTAAAATGGAAGCCGACTCCGCCGCAATACTGGCGGCGCTGGCGCGGGCGCCGTTGTTATTTTTTAAGCCTTCATAGATGTCGTGCAAGGTGAACGTGCCACCAAACATCCGTTTTTCAGCGGTGATCCCAGAGAGCGCCAAGGCGTTCGCGTTATCCGCCGGACCAAAGGAGAGATCCAATTGGTATTGATCGCCGCTGGCATTGTTGTCGCCCAGTTGCAACACCATGCCAAAAGCCTGTACTTGGTTATCGACCAAAGCGCCAGTGAGTTGACTGCCATTACTGTGATCAATCACAAAACTGTTGGTGGCAGGGTCAACAGTTACCGTTAAGGTTTCACCATTCGCGGGGAAAGTGCTGTTACTGCGATCCACCGAAATCAGCTGTGCATCACCGCTGCCAGAGGTCACCGTTAAGCCGTAACCGGCTGCGGCTAATTCATGCGGGCTAGCCAGCGTCATCTCAATGCTGCCGGCCGCACCGTTGGCGGGCAACAGCGCCCAACGGTCTCCCGCTTGAGGGGTGCCGAAGTTGGCTTGAATACTAAAACCTTGATCCGTCAATAAGCGTTCGCTGTTGTTCGGATCTTGCGTCAGCGCAACGTTCGCGCCAGCGCTGTTGGTGAGCTGATATTGGCTGCCATCAAAATTTAAGGTGTAACGCTCACCGGTTAAGGCACTGGTATCATCAATGGCCACCGCCAATTGTTGATCACCGGTGTTATTGGTGTAAGGCGCAACACGTTGACGCATGATGTCCGGTTCGTTTAACTCGGTAAACATGGCTTTGCCCACGTTACCGTTTAAATCAAAACCCTTGGCTTGCTGCTGGTTGTACGCATCCGCCATGCCGAGAGCCATCAAATCCAATTGAGCACGCGCATTGGCCAAATCGTTGTTACGGTAATCCAGTAACGACTGCACAATGCCGCCCATGTCTTGGTTGTCTGGCACAACGCCGGTTTGGCCCACGCTGGTCATGGTTAAGCGCGTTTCATACTGAACCGGATCGCCATTGGTGAGCCCCAGTTTCATCGCTTCTGGGCCCGCCACCAGCATAACGGTGCCACCAGCCATGACGCTTTTAACGCCATCTTTTTGTGGGATCACGCTGACTTGCATGTATTCCGACAACTGATTGATCAAGCGGTCTTGATGATCCAACAACTGCGGATCACGGCCACCAATGGCCAACAACTGAACGTTCACTTCCGCCAATTCGGTGCTTAAGCTATTCACCTGATCAATGGTGCCTTTGATCTGGTCATTCACCTGATCAACTTGCACTTTCAGCTCATTAGAAAGGGTCTTGAAGGATTTCGCGGCTTGATCCGCTGCACTCAAGGTATTCTGACGTAACGAGCTTTCCATTGGCATATCAACCAACGAGCTGAAGGTGCCCGCCAAACTGTTGATGGAATTCGGCACCGCCATGCCCGCCTTGGACAAAATGTTGTCCAGCCGGTCTAACTGCTCATGGGTGGTGGCGCTGTTGGAATGCTGCGACGCCGCCATGGTCAATTCACGTTCGGCGTAGCTATTGTAAACGCGATTGATGTCGTTCACGTAGGTACCAGAACCAATAAAGGTTGGCCCGTAGCGCTCTGACTCACGGCTGCGCTGCTCGACGACTTGACGGTGGTAGCCGTCGGTTCCAACGTTGGCAATGTTGTTGGAAACCACATTGAGCCGCTTCTGAGCTGCTTCTACCCCCGTACGGGCGACGTTCATTAAATCTGCCACAATCGCGACTCCTTATGGCTGTTGGCTCTGGGTTAGCAAACGCTGGAATACGGCTAACACTTTATCGGCATATTTGGGATCGGTGGCATAGCCAGCTTGCTGCAAACCATGGGCAAAGCTGCTGGCGTCCGTCGCTTTGAGCGCTTGTTGATAGCGCGGTTGCTGCAAGAATGCGATGTAATCATCGAAACTGGCTTGCAGGTTGTCATACACGCGGAATGCCGACCGTCTCATTACCGCCAGTTGATCTTCAAACTCAACGGCGTTAATTAAGGTTTTATCCCCTTGCCAACGGTTATCGGCCTTAATATTAAAAAGATTATAAGAACTTTTGCCTTCGGCATCGGGCAGGATCTTTTTCCCCCATCCGGTTTCCAATGCTGCCTGCGCAATCAACAAACGCGGATCTTGCCCTAACCGTTTTCCGGCTTCCGTGGCCGCTGGCATTAAGGCCTCGACAAACTCGGCCGGATTGGTAAAGGTCAACGGCGCTTGAGTTGCCAACAACGGTTGGGGCGTTGGGCTGTCTTCTGGGTTGATCGCACTGGCCATGGGCACCGTGCCAAGGCTTGGCAACGCCGCGGTAACCACCGAAGCATTATCGGCGTTGCTATCCGCACCATCCGCCTGAGCATTCATCGCCAACGTTTCGGTTGGGGTGGCTTCGGCGGCAGTATTGTTGGTCATGAGGGGCAGCGGCGAAACATTGCCGCGCAGCGCAGAAGCGGGGGTATACCCCACTTCGCCACCACCTAATTGAGCCACAATCAAATCCGCCAGCCCTAACGAGCCTTGGCTCGACAGCTCTGAAGTCAGCTGGCTGTCGTGCATCTCTTGGAAGAATTCCGTCTGATCTGAGCTAAACGGGCTGTCTTTGTCTTTAAAGGCTTCATTGGCTTGACGCATCCCTTTAAGCATCATGCTTAAAAAGATCCCTTCAAACTGCTGTGCCACTTGACGCAAACTGGCGTTTGGATCGCTTTGAGCCTGCTGCCGCATCTTATCCAAATTAGCCATATCCAGATAATGGCTGCTTTGCTGTGCGTTATGTAACCCAGAAAAATCATTCATTAGATGATCACCAATTCTCCGCGTAACGCCCCAGATTGACTTAAGGCTTCTAAAATGGCCATCAGATCAGAGGGGGCGGCACCCACTTCATTAATTGCGCGCACAAGCTGTTCTAAGCTGGCGCCGGTGTCTAACTGGAACATCCGTTGGTTGGCTTCGCTCACCATCACATTGGATTGTGGAACCACCACCGTTTGCCCTTCACCAAACGGGTTTGGCTGCGAGGCTTGCTGCGACTCGGAAATGGTTACCGTTAACCCGCCATGGGTGATGGCCGTTGGCATTAAACGCACATCTCGCCCCACCACAATGGTGCCAGTCCGGCTATTTACAATCACTTTAGCGGCTTCGTCTGCCGGTTCTACCGTCAGGTTTTCCAAAGTGGCTAAATAGCTTACCCGTTGTGACGGATCACGCGGGGCAGACACTTGGATCGAGGTCGCATCCAATGCTTGTGCAACTCCTGGGCCAAGTAAGCCATTAATTTTGTCTACCACCCGTTTTGCCGTAGAAAAATCGGGACGGCGCAGGTTAAACGTTAAAAAGTCACCATTTGCAAAGGGGCTGTTGACGCTGCGTTCCACAAAGGCGCCACCAGGAATGCGACCAACCGTTGGCGTGTTTTGCAGCACACTGGAACCATCAGCACCGTCGGCGCTAAAACCAGAAACCACCAGTGAACCTTGAGCAATGGCATACACTTGGCCATCCACCCCTTTTAAGAAGGTTTGCAGCAAAGTGCCGCCACGCAGGCTCTTCGCACTGCCAATCGACGACACCGTAATATCAATTTGCTGGCCTGGTTTAATAAATGGCGGCAATTCTGCGTGCACCGCTACTGCGGCCACGTTTTTCGTTTTCGGGCGCACGTTGGGCGGCAAAGTAATGCCGAAGTTAGACAACATGCTGGTAAAACTTTGCTGGGTGAAGTGGCTTTGCTCGCCCGTCCCCGGCAAACCAACCACTAAGCCATAGCCCACCAACTGGTTTGCTCGTACCCCTTGCAAGTCCGCCATATCTTTTAAACGCATGGCATTGGCGTTGGCACAGAGTAATAACAGCAGACCCGTAAAAGCAGCTCGCAACATGAAACGCACTCCGTTAGAACGGCCAGAATGGGCCTGAGAAGAATTGGCTTAACCAACCGCTTTTTTGTGAATCGGCAAAAGTGCCCGTACCACTGTATTGGATCCGCGCATTAGCAATGCGGAAACTGTCGATGGTGTTGTCGGGATTAATGTCCCGCGGCCGTACTAAACCGGTGATCCGAATGTATTCGTCACCGTCGTTAATGGTCAGCCACTTTTCACCGCGGATCACCAGATTGCCGTTATGCAGCACCTGCAATACGTTCACCGAAATGGAACCGGTTAAGCTGTTGGATTGATCCGCATCCGAAGCACGGTTGACGTCCATCTTCTCACTGTAAGAGAGATCCAAGGTATTGCCGTTCACCGTAACCGGCGCCCCGCCCGCACTGATGGGATCGAGCTTCATGCTACTGTCTTTGGCAATGCCACTGGTGGCCGATTTTTTCGCTTTGGTGCGCTCTTCCAGTAAGACGGTGATCACATCCCCCACTCGGTGAGCCTTGATGTCGGAGTACAGTTCGTTTTGGTAACTGACGTTATAAATCGAACCGGTTGTCACCATTTGCTCTGGTGGCAACTGCGGCATAATCGGTGCGTAGAACGGATCATCAGGGTATGGGCTGTTTGGGTAAGCACAGCCTGTTAATTGCAGCCCAACTAGCATCATCCCTAAAGCAGTAAGCATCGATTTGACATCAAAAGACATAAACGGTCTCGCTGAAATAGACAAAAAAGAGTAATAAGCCAACCGCATTAAAGCTGCTGGTTTAAGCTCGCAAGCATTTGATCCACGGTCGAGATAACTTTCGAGTTCATCTCATAAATGCGCTGGCTTTCAATCATATTAACCAGCTCTTCGGTGACGTTCACGTTCGAGGTTTCCAAAGCACCTTGGCGGATACTACCTAGGCCATCTAAGCCGGCCACGCCCACCAACGCTTCCCCAGAGGCACCGGTTTCCAAGTACAGGTTTTGACCGATGGACTCAAGACCAGTTGGGTTGATGAAGTTTGCCACTTCAATCTGGCCAATCACTTCATTCTCAGCCTGACCGGCCAAGCGCACAGAGACTTCCCCTTCGGCAGACACGGTAATGGACTGCGCCCCTTCGGGAATGGCGATCCCTGGCATCAATAAGTAACCGGCACCAGGGGTAACTAACTGGCCTTCAGAATCCAGCGCAAACTGGCCATTACGGGTGTAAGCAATGTTGCCGTCAGGCAATTCAATTTGGAAAAAACCCGGACCATCCAGCATCAAATCCATGCTGTTGTCGGTGGTCATCATATTGCCTTGGGTGAACATGCGCTGAGTCGCAGCAACCTTAGTACCAGAGCCCAACGTTAAACCTGCCGGTAATTCGGTGTTCGCCGAGCTGATCCCCCCTGCTTGGTTAATGGTTTGGTACAGCAGATCTTCAAAAACCGCTCGGCTCTTTTTAAAACCGACGGTACTGGCGTTAGCCAAGTTATTTGAAATGTTGGCAATGTCGGTTTGTTGGGCGTCAAGGCCGGTTTTACTGATCCATAATGCAGGTTGCATAATTCATTCCTAACTAAATATTCAAGTGACGAGAGTGGCAGGCTTACACTTTCATGATGCGCGAGCCGGCGCTGTCATTTTCTTCGGCGGTCTTCATCATTTTTACCAGCATATCGAACTGGCGCTGCGCACTCAGCATGCCAACCAGCTCTTCTACTGGGCTGACGTTACTGCCTTCAATCATGCCCGAGGCCACCGTTACAGTGACGTCAGTGTCATAATTGGGGTTCTCTAATTGGCGGAACAAACCATCTTCACTTTTGCTTAAGGTGTTCAATGGTGGATTGGTCAAACGCAACTGGCCAATCTCCTCCATGGCATTAGCCGGAGCCCCTTGAGGTCGAACCGTCACAATGCCGTCATTGGAGATCTCCACTTTCTCGATAGGAAGTGGAGCAAAAATTGGGCCACCTTCACCAAGTACCGGACGCCCTGTACTGTTGACCAACATACCTAATTCATCAAAACGCATGCCACCGGCACGCGACAAGCCTTCGCCACCTTGGCTGTCTTGCACCACAAACCAGCCTGGGCCATTAATGGCCAAATCCAAACTGCGGCCGGTGGTTTTTAAACTGCCTGAATCAAAATTACTGGCTGGGCGCTCGGTCATGGCAAAAACGCGATCTGGCAACCCTTCGCCATAGGCCTGCATACTGCGTGCGTGCGACATATCGGCTTTAAAACCATCGGTATTCGCATTCGCTAAGTTATTCGCGCGCACCGCTAAGTCATGAAAATTTTGCTTAGCGCCACTGGCGGCTAAATAGAGATAATTATCCATCGACATCCACCATTGCAGGGATTAACAAACTGTACTGGGAACAAAGCAATCTTCATGCCAGTTGAGGATTTAAGCGAAAAATATCAATGCAAATGAGAGCATAGCCATAAAAGCTCGCCATTTTGCCACAAATTCAGACAATGCCACCACCAAATGCGCAGCAAACAAATGGCCAAACGGTGGCGACGGTGAAACCACACCACCGACAACGGCAACTTTTTTACCGTAAGCGGCAATGTTATTTGTGCTGTGAAAGCAAGCTCAGTGCCAATACCGGCTGTTACCAGCAAATGGCGCCGCTTAAAAACGACAAAAGCGGCCACGCAGGAAGCGAGGCCGCTTTGAGAAACGTCAACCTTAGATGACGTTAGCGGATCTGCAGAATGTTCTGCGCCAACTGGTTGGCCACATCCAAGGCCCGCGAGTTCGCTTGGAAGTTACGCTGAGCGGAGATCAGATCCACCAATTCCGAGGTCAAATCCACGTTTGATTGTTCCAAGGCGGCGCTACGAATGGAGCCAAACGAGCCCACATCCGGTTCGCCCACCAACGCCTCACCAGACGCTTTACTGGATTTCCAGGCCGAGTTACCCACCTGGCTCAAGCCTTGTTCGTTGGCAAATCGTGCCAGTGCGACTTTCCCTAATGCTTCTTGGCTGCCGTTGGTGTAGCTGGCGCTGATCAAACCAGCAGAGTCCACTTCTACGTTGACCAAACGGCCTACGGTAGTACCGTCTTGCGATAACGAGTTCACCTCAAACGCAGAGGAGTACTGAGTTGGGGTGGAGAAATTTAACGTTAAACGCTGAGAGTTATCTGCCCCTGGGCTAAGCGCTTGGGCACCATCCCCAGGCAAAATGCTGGTTGGATCGTCCGAACCCAGCGCCTGCGTGGTTAATACTTCCGGATCGGTACCGGCGTAGTTACCCATATCATCAAAGCTTAAAACGAAGCCGGTTTGGCCGTTTTTACCAACCACATCAATCTGTTCATCCGCGATGCCATCGGAATCATTGTCTTTGCCGTAGGTACCAGAAACAGCCTGACCAAAGGTGGTGTCCCAAATGTCAACCGGCTGGTTATCCACGGTCACAAAACCAATCCACTGGCTGTTGTTATTCAACGAGCCGCCTTCCGGTTTAATGAAGTACGTGGTTTGAATGTGCGACTGACCTAAAGAGTCGTAAATCGTTACCGACGTAGAAGAGCTATAAGTCGACGAATCGGTTGGATCAAAGTTTGCTGGGTCCAGCGGCGTCGCCCGGGCGTCCAAGTTCATCGACATGTCGATGCTTTCAGTTGCCGTTGGCTGACCCGCAGTCTGCGGGATCTGCACCGGAGACGATGTCGATAACGCCACCGATTGAACGGTGCCGTCGGCGTTTACCGGCAAGGCCATTAAGTAGTTCCCCATGGCATCCACCATGAAGTTACTGTCGTTCAGTTTAAAAGCACCGGAACGGGTAAAGCTGTATTCTTGACCGCCCAACTCACCGTTGGTGATAAAAAAGCCACTGCCGTTAATCGCCATGTCCAAGGCGTTATTGGTAAAGCTTAACGAACCTTGGTGAAACTGCTGCGCGACTGCAACCGTCGATACACCGCTACCTACTGTGGTTGCCGCATTAGAGAACAATGAGTTGCTGTATACGTCCGCGAATTCAGTACGCGATTGTTTAAAGCCGGTGGTGTTTACGTTGGCAATGTTGTTGGAGGTTGTATCCAGATCTTTTTGCGCAGCGTTCAGACCACTCAGTGAAGTGATAAATGACATGACTTTTTATCCTATCCTTGGGCCACCGCGAGGACATCACCCAACGCGATGCCACCCAGCCCTTTCAAGTTTAATTCGGTTTGTTTGCCCGCGCCGCCTAAGGTCACGCTAGAAACGTGCGCATAAGCATGGCTCGGTAACGATTCGGCTTTACCACCGACTAATGCGTTGCTGTGGATCTCATAACGGCCAGCCGGCATTGGAATGCCGTCGTTATTGCGGCCATCCCAATGGAAATCCACCATGCCAGAGGCGCCATCGGGCAGTTGCAGGGTTTTCACCACCTGCCCAGCGGCATCCACAATTTGAGCTCGTGGGTTCACCGCACCGTGGCCCACATTCACCACACCGGCCATGCCTGTATCGTCGTTGTTAAGGAACCCAGCATTGCTTGGTAATAAAACTTTTTGACCAACAAGACCAGACGCCTCTAACGCTTGGTTACTGGTCATCACCGAGTTCAAACGCTCGATGCCGCCGTTCAAATTGCTGATCCCATCTACGGTTGCAAACGAAGACATCTGCGCGATCATCTGATCGTTGTCCACCGGTTTAAAGGGATCTTGCATCGCTAATTGCTGCGATAACAAAGAAAAGAAGTCTTCTTGGCTTAGGGTTTTATTGGCATCAGATTGCGCATTTAACTGCTCTTTTTGCCACTTCAAACCATCAATGGCGCTGTTGGATGAAGCCCCAATTGGCGACTGCATTACATTCATTTAATGGCTCCTTGTCTTAGCGCTTGCCTAATTGCAGGGTGGCTTCGGCTAAACTTTTTGCCGCAGCAGCCACGTCTACGTTGGCTTGATAAGTCCGTGAGGCCGACATCATGTTGGCCATCTCTTCAACGACGTTCACATTGGGTTTGTAAATGTAGCCGTCGTTATCCGCCAGCGGATGATTCGGTTGGTATTCCCGCATTAACGGCGCATTGCTTTCCACAATGCCGGCAACGCGTACTGGCGTACCCGCTTGGTCCGCCTGCGCCATATCCATGGCCGCTTCAAAAATCGGTTGGCGCGCACGGTAGGTGGTTTCCGCACTGGAAGTCACGCTGTTGGCGTTCGCCAAGTTGGATGCGGTGGTGTTTAAACGTACCGACTGGGCACTCATGCCACTGCCGGATACGTCAAAAATATTAAATAAACTCACCGATTACTCTCCCCGTAAGGCTTTTTTCAGCCCACTGAATTTGCTGTCTAAAAAGCCCAAACTGGCTTCGTATTGCAGCGCATTTTGCATAAATTGGTTACGTTCTGTTTGCAGATCCACCGTATTGCCATCACCAGTATCTGGGTGCAGTGGTGTGCGATACTGTTGGTTTGCCTGCATATCCGATGGGCCGGCAATGTGATTTTTATGGCTGCGGTTCATGCTCAAAGATTGGCGTGACTGCGCTTGGCTTAGCATCGACGTAAAATCAATGTCGCGCGCTTTGTAGCCTGGGGTATCTGCGTTGGCAATGTTGCTGGCCAACACTTCAGCTCGGCCAGCACGAACGCCTACCGCTTGCTGATGGATCCCTAATGCCTTATCAAATGAAATGGCCATACATTGCCTCTTGTGCCTCATTTCGGTCGCTTGCCATTAGAAAAAGCAAAAGGCATGCCAATGCATGCCTTTTGTAAAATTTAAACGGTAATTTTTATCGTTTTCGATAAATAGTGCCGGTTCCGATCCGCACCATTTCAAACTCCGTGACATCCACCGACAACGATTCGGATGCCCCAAGGATCAAATAGCCCCCAGGATTCAGAGCGGCAGCAAATTGCCGCTGAATGGCGGCTTTCGATTCGGCTGAAAAGTAGATCAACACGTTACGACAAAAAATCATGTCGAACTTGCCAAGCGTCATGTAGCTATCGAATAAGTTCAAACGACGGAACGACACAAACGGACGCACCTCATCGTTTAAGCGGTAGCGTCCATCGGCTTGCGCAGTAAAAACTGCTTAGTTCGTTCTGGCGTTAAGCCTCGACGCATCGACAACGCATCATAACAGCCCTCTTGCGCCTGCTTGATGATGGAGGTGTCCAAATCGGTCGCCATAATTTCCACTTTCGGCAAATTGGCTAGTGGATTACTGCGGCTGTATTCCATGGTGCTCATGGCCAAAGAGTAAGGCTCTTGGCCAGAAGAACAGGCCGCCGACCAGATCCGAATGCGACCGCGGCTTTTCTCTGCCAACTCAGGCAGCAACGATTTATAAATTTCAAACGGATAACTATCACGAAACCAAAATGTCTCATTGGTCGTCATCGCTTCCAGCACTTCGGTATGCAAGGTGCTGGCCAAACCACTCGTTACTTTCGCCACTAACTGCGCAATGCTGCCCAATTGATGCCGTTCAACAATCGGTGCCAAGCGGCTGCGTACTAAGTATTGCTTATTATCACCAAGGACAATGCCAATCTTCTGTTCCAGAAAATGGGCAAAAGCACGGTATTCTTGCGGCGTTAAATTAAGCTCAGACAACGTAGTTAGCCTTTTGGAGTAGCCAAGAATGAGTTCACGGTAGCCGCAAGCTCATCTGGGTGGAATTTGGCAATAAATTGGTCGGCACCAACCTTGTTTACCATCGCTTGGTTAAATACCCCAGACAACGAGGTGTGCAGTACGATCTTCAGCGATTCCAGTTTGGGGTTCGCCCGAATGGCCGAGGCTAAGGTGTAGCCATCCATTTCTGGCATTTCAATATCGGAAATCAACAGCGGCAGTTTTTCGGTAATGCACTGGCAATCTTTCACCATATCCAGCAACTGACGTAACGCATCTTGGCCATCTTTGGCCATGATGATCTCCAGCCCCAGCGGCGACAAAGCCCGTTGGATCTGCTTACGAGCAACCGAAGAGTCATCGGCCACCATCACCACTTTGTTGGCGGTTAATTCTGGGGTCAAATTCGCGGTTGTGGCCTCAGAGAGTTCTTCGCTGGTTGGCACAATCTCATACAAGATTTTCTCAACATCCAAGATCTCCACCAAGCTGCCATCCAGCTCAGTTACCGCCGTCAAATAACTGCTTGAGCCACTGCCTGATGGTGGCGGCAACACGTTTTCCCAGTTCAAGTTGATGATGCGATCCACGCCACTCACCAAAAAGCCCTGCACCGAACGGTTGTATTCGGTAATGATAATAAAGCTGTGCTCAGGGTTGGTTACTGGGCGGCCACCAATGGCAGCAGACAGGTCAATCACGGAGATGGTTTGGCCACGAATATGGGCCACACCACTTATCACACTTTGTTGGCCGGGCATGCCAGTCAGCTTCGGACACTGCAGCACCTCCCGAACCTTAAACACGTTAATGCCGTAGGTTTGTCGACCATTGAGTCGAAACATCAACAGCTCTAGGCGATTTTGACCGACCAACTGAGTACGTTGGTTGACGGTATCGAGAATGCTAACCATGAAATATATCTCTTAAACTGACTGCAAAAGCAGTGACGTCATCGAATCCAATGCCTGTTTTGCTCTGACTTTGGGTAAATAGCGGTATAATGCCTCGCATTAGAGGCGCCGGCAAATGGCCAAGCTTTGCATACATCACAAAGGAACAGCACGCATGAACGTCGCTCGTATCGCCATCACCTTCGGGCTGCTGGTTTTTGCCCTTTCGTCTTCTATAACGGCACAGGAGATGACTTCTTTAACGAAAATTCAAGAGACCGCCGAAGAATATGTGGCCGCCTTCTATCAAATAGAGGGTGAAGGAGAATTTAGTTTCGAAGCCAGACCGTTAGATAACCGCTTAGCGTTTGCCGCTTGCGCATTACCGTTGGCCGCTTCCGCGCCACCAAACCGAGGCACAGGGCGGCAAATTACCGTAAAAGTCAGCTGCCCAGAGAACGGCGGTTGGAATGTGTACGTACCGGTGCGCATAACCCAATATCAAGCGGTGGTGGTTGCCAGCAATGCCCTTGAGATGAATGAAATGCTCGGGCCGCATAATTTAGAGATTGAACAGATGGAAGCCAACACCGTCCGTGGCGCCTACTTTAGCGATCTAAGCATGTTAGAAGGGGCCAAAATGCTGCGCCGCCACCCAGCAGGCCAGCCTGTACGCCCAAGCAACGTGTGTCAAATTTGCGTGGGCGACAGCGTCACGATTATTGCCAGCGGCCATGGCATTGAATTAAAAACCAATGGTCAGGCGCTAAGCCACGGCAACATTGGCGATACCATCAAAGTACGCAACAGCCAATCGAACCGCCAATTGGACGCGCGGATCTTGCGAATTGGGGTGGTCGCCGTTAGCCTTTAACAAGGCGGCAAGATTTCTCCTCTTTGGTGGAGTTTTTTACTAAAGTTGTGCCGTGGTTCGCCGATAAATTACAGCAGAAGACACACGCTGAATATGATGGAGCCTTATGATGGACATCACAAAATTACATGGCAGTAACTTACGGCCAATGGTTGCGCAGGTAAGCGAAACAAGCGGCCGCGCACGCACCAACGACACCAGCGCCAGCCCGAAGAGCTCTGAAGGTGTTAAACTGACAGAACAAGCTCAACAGTTACAGCAGGCCGAGGCCGCGGTAATGAACGCCTCAGGCATTGATATGGATAAAGTAAATGCGGTAAAGGCCGCCATTAGCGAAGGCCGTTATGTGATCGACGCCGACAAACTGGCCGATAACATCGCTCGCTTTGAATCCGACTTGGCAGGTTTCCATGGCTAATCGCTTAAGCCTCAGCAATCTATTGCAACAACAGCAACAGCGATTAACGCAGTTGCTGGAAAGCTTAGTGGCAGAAACTGAGGCTTTAGTTAATCGCGATGTCGAACGCATCGAGCTGTTGCTAAAACAAAAAGCCATATTGCTTGAAGAGATCCGGCTCGCAGACATCGGTATTGGTCGTCATCCAGAATTGGTTTGGTTGCAAGATCCCACCAGCGCTGAAGATCCAAACGCCGTCGCGGAACTGCAACAACAGCTGCAAAGCTGCCAACAACTGCTGGCCGATTGCCAACAGCGCAACCAACACAATCACACTCAAGCGGAGCAGATCACCGCCAGTCTGAACCGGTTGCAACAACTTTTGCAAAGCACCAGCCACAGTAACGCCATCACCTATACCGACAAGGGCAATACCCATGTCGGCTCGCGCTTAGGTAAAGCCATTACCGCCTAAGTGGCGCCCGCTTATGCCCTGAGTTAGGGCTTAGCAAACCTCAATTTACGTTGTGTCTCTACATAAAAAACCGCAGCTGATGCTGCGGTTTTTTATTGGTTTTACCACTAAGCCGCGCTTAGTTGCTGTAAAACGCCTCAACAGTGCCTTTACGGGTAATCAAAATCGGCTGACCACGGCGATCTAATGCACGCGGAGATGGGATCTTCACCCAACCTTCGCTGATGCAGTATTCCTCAACATTGGTGATCTCTTTGCCATTTAGGCGAATTCCAACATCAAACTCAAAACACGCTTCCACAAAAAAGGGGCTACGCGGGTTCACTGAAAGGCGATCAGGCAAAGCTGGTTTCATTTCGCTCATGGTATCTATCTGCATAAAAAATCAGACCGCGATTATAGTAATAACCCCCTATCGGCTCAATCACTGAAAGCACACTTAGCTCGCAAAGCCACCAGATAACGCGTAAGAGCAAGCGTGCCTGAAAATCCAAGAGAGTCCCAAACACCAAACCAAACAATAAGTATCAAACGAGCAGGATGAAATTTAAAATTGATACTTACTGAGGCAAATGTGGGTTACCACAACGATATACTGCGCCTAAATAAAAACAGGAGATGATTGATGAACGCACTCACCCACACCATGTTTGCCTTAGCGGTATTTACCAGCGCTTCAACAGGCGCTTTTGAACTGAACAGCCAAGATATTAAAGAAGGTCACCCAATGGCAAAGACCTTTGAATACAACGATTGGGGATGCAATGGCGGCAACCAATCGCCGCAATTACAATGGCGCAATCCACCAATTGGCACGAAAAGTTTTGCAATCACCGCTTACGATCCCGATGCACCAACAGGCAGTGGCTTTTGGCATTGGATTGCTTTTAATATTCCCGCATCAGTCAATGAGCTGCCTCGGGCGGTTGCAATAAAAAAACTCGGTGGCCAAGAAGCTCGCATTGACTATGGCAGTGTCGGCTTTGGGGGAGCCTGCCCGCCAGCGGCGCAAGGCATGCATCGTTACCAATTTACGGTTTGGGCATTGCCAACCGACAAATTCACCTTTGATGAAACAACCCCTGCTGCGGTTATTGGCTTTACTTTAAACAGCACCGCATTAGGGAAAGCCACCTTAACCGCAACCTATACCCGTTAAGACAAACGCGTTCAGCCGCGAGCCATAACCTTTGGGGGAATTGAATGACAGCGCCATATCACATCACGCAATTTCGCGCAGAGCATGTACAACCGCTGCGCAATGTCAGAATTCATTCCCCAAGCATTATCCAGATCGTCCATGGTAATAAACACCTTCATTGGCAAGAGTCGACGCTGCGGTTGTCCTCAGCAACGTTATTGCTTTGTGAGGCTTCGGCCTCACTGAACTTTGAAAATAAACCGCAGCAAGGAAAGTTCCACTCGCTGCTTTTTAGTTTTCACAGTTTACCAACCGCGGCCATGGTAGCGCTCAGTACCGCCCAAGCGCCATCGCATCCACAGCCCACAGTCGCGATCGATCCCCCCTTGCAAGAGACACTGAGTTTTTTGCACGCCATGGCTCACCAAAATAGCAGCCAAGAAACGCAAACATTTTGGCTGATGGGGCTATACCAACAACTGGCCGAGCGTGGGGTGCTCCATCTCTTGTTTCCTCGGCTAAATCGCCCTTTTAACCAAATATTGCGCCACTATTTAGCGCTTAACCCAAGCCAACCTCACCTGCTTGAAAGCGCGGCTGAACACTTCGCAATAAGCCGTGCAACATTAATTCGCAAGCTGAAACACGAAGGCACCCAATACCGAGAAGTCTTAATGGAAGTGCGCCTCAACCATGCCTTACATTTAATGCAAAATGGCCATAACAATGTGCTGATGCTGGCGCAAGCGTGTGGCTATCAATCGGAAGGGCGCTTTAGCCAACGTTTTAAAAAAAAGTTTGGGCTTAGCCCCAGCCACTATCTGAAAACCCTAAGCGCCCCAACAATGAACGCATTACCACAACCGAGCGCCCTCCCCTAATTTAAACAGCTGTTCTAAAAAAGCACTTTGCTGCTTTAATTGGGCAAATTCCGCCTCGGCTTGGGCACACGCCTGCTCAAAATCCGCAGCGGGCTCTTTGGGGTAAACGCTAAAGTCATTTAACGTCGGCACAATCGCACGCCGCTCCGCCTCAGAAAAATGGCGCCCGAGCAAACGCAGGTTAGCATCGTGATAACGCTGATAAAACGCCTGAGCTTGCGCCTGAGTGGGTAAAAACTTCTGATTGCTGTGGCTTGGACAACGCGCCATCTTTTTGGCTAAATATTTTTGGTAACGAACACTGCTAAAAGGCGCATTTAATAAAAAGTAGTTCGCTAAAATGCGCTCGCGGCTCAGGCTTTCATTGGCGCTTAAAAACGGCCCTGAAATTGGCAATTGGTTAACCGTGAAAAAATCGCAACTGGCGTCTTGACCATGCAGTAATGAGCGTTCAAACCAGCGTACTTTAAGCCGATGCAGACCAAAATAACGGGCCCACAGCTCGCACTTATTCGCGTAATCAAAGTAGTCATCAAAATAGGGTTGATAACGGGGTAGCGGTGCTAACTCCCGCCCAAAATAACGGGCAGCATAAGAATCAACAAAACGAAAACCTTGCTGATAGTGCGACAGCAGCTGCTTATCTTGGCGGCGCAAATAGATCACAACCGTGATCTCATCAAACAGCGCCGCTAACTGTTGCTGGCATTGGCAAATCTGCGCCTCATCAAAGAGCCAACTGATCTCCTCCGCCGAAACAATCACATTGCCACCAAAACGGCCTAAATCAGCAAAAAAACGCGCCGTTAGTTGCGCCTGTAGCGTCTCACCCTCACCGCTTACCTGCACATATTTATTGGCATGACCATTGGGGTTCAGCCACCCCAACCAATTGGTTGGGGTGAACAGCCGCCAGCCTAATTGCGCTAAGGCATGTCGCTGCTGATACAGATTGCGCTGAATGGCGGTGGTGCCAGTTTTATGACAACCAATGTGTAAAATTAACTGACGCACTTTGTTTACGGCCCCCTACTGATCATTTAAGGCGCGGTATTCTCATTACCAGCGGCCTCATTCACCCACTCGAAAAGAATGACTTTCGTTATAGCAAAAGGGCTTGCTAACATTTTTACTCCGCATCAAAAAAGCCGCCCTTAAGGCGGCTTTGTGCTCGATAACGTGGCGGTATTAGCCGATGAAGCTTAAGTAGCCTTGCAGAATCATCAAGTTAACAATGTCGATGAAGAATGCGCCAACGATTGGCACCACCATAAAGGCTTGTGGGGATGGGCCATATTGATGCACCACTGTCCCCATATTCATTACTGCGGTTGGGGTAGCACCAAGACCAAAACCACAATGGCCACTGGCAATGGTAGCCGCATCATAGTTGCCCCCCATTAAGCGGAAAGAGACAAAGTAACTAAACACGCCAATACAGAGGGTTTGCACCAACAAGATAAACAAAAACGGTAACGCCAAATCAAAGATGTTCCACAGCTTTAAGCTCATCAATGCCATCGCCAAGAACAGCGATAATGAAACAGTGCCTAAAATATCTAAGGTTTCGGTCTCGATTTTGCGCAGCTTGGTCACCTCCAATAAGTTGGTGATCACCACCCCCACAAACAGGGCATAAACAAAATCAGGGATGTTCAGCCAACTGACATCAAAGCCATCCACCCATTGCTTGAGGTATTGCGCACCGTTAACGCAAATGAGCATCACAAACAGCAGCTCAATCACTTTTTTAGCGGTAACCCGATCCTCTTTTTCTTCGTTGTAAGGCACCACTTCTGGGTGTTGATCAGGTCGGCGCTGCTTTTCCGGCATGGGCGGTAAGCTTAGCCGATGCTTTTCAATTAGGCGTTTGGCCACAGGCGCGCCTAAGATCCCCCCCGCCACCAAACCAAAGGTGGCTGACGCCATGGCAATTTCAAGGGTATTGGTTAAGCCATAGCTTTGCTCTAAGGTTTGCGCCCAAGCCGCGCCGGTACCATGGCCACCGGATAAAGTAATAGAGCCGGCTAAGAGGCCCATTAACGGATCTAAACCCAATACCGTGGCCAACGACACCCCAATGGCGTTTTGCACCACAATGTAGAGCGAAGCCACCCCCAAAAAGAGAAATACCTTCGCGCCGCCTTTAATGAGCTGCACATAACTGGCCGCCAGCCCCACCGTGGCAAAAAACATCAACATAAAGGTGTTCTGCAACGGCAGATCAAACACCAAGCTGATGGAATTTAAGTGCAGTACGGTAATGGCAAACGCCACTATCAAACCGCCTACAATGGGCTCTGGAATATTAAATTTTTTCAAAAGAGGCACTTTTGATTTAATCATGTGCCCAAGAAATAGCACGCTGATGGCAATCATGAAGGATTCCAACGCGTCGATATGAAAAACTTGATTCATAAAATTACACCACCATTCAACTCGTTTCCGCGATCCTTACCATCGGCTAGGCAAGCCCCACCAAGGGTAAGTTAATATCCAACTCTCCCACCTTAATCGGCATGGAATTGGTACGTTTATTGAGTCTTTGCCAGTGGTTCAAACAACCCCACGGCCTTCAATGCATCCAAAAAGAAAACGACTTACCCTTTTTTAACGGGCCTATTCCCAGTCGTCTCTGCACATGCTCGCATCGAAATGGCACACCGAGCGCTCCCCTTGTGCGAACAAAACGGCGCTCACATCGGGAAATGCCCTCCTATTCATGGCCACTTGCAACGCGAACACCGCATGGAACGCGACCTTTACTCATTGGCATTCGGTATGTTTACGTTCATGCATAAAACGAATAACCGCGCTGCAATCGCGGTTATTCCAGTACTATTATTCACTGCAAAGTGCGCCTGTTGGCAATGAAATTCACTGCAAGAACCTGAAATGAGAATTAAAACCTTGAAGCAAATCATAAAAACAGTAAAAAAACACCAAATAATTGCCGTAAAGAATGATTCGATAAAGCCGTTACCAGCAACAAAATGCGCCCAAGAAGCGGTCAAATAAGAAAAACTTGTCGCGAACGGCATGCACCCACCCATTTTGGCGCACGTTTTCCATGGGCAATGCCACATTTCAACGCACGCTAACGCGAACAACAGTGACGGAAGGCTCAATCTCAATCAAGCCGTGAGCCGACGGCATTAACTGACATCACGCTCTCGTTGAAAAAACTGCGGCACTTTGCTGAGATTTTTTTGCAAAACGCCAAGACCTGCAGCCAGCCCGTTGCGCTTTAACACCAAATAATCCTCTTTGGTTTTTTGCACCATATTGACCAAGCTGCGATTACTGGCGCCCCCCACACGCATCTTAACCAACACTTCGTTCAAAAAAACCGCATGGCAATGGTGTAAATACAGGTAGCGCAACATCGAATCGTAATCGGCGGCAATCCGATAACGGCAATCAAAACCACCGTATTGCTGGTAATGGCAACGCTTCAAATAAAAGGTGGGGTGCGGCGGCATCCAACCGTGGCGTAAGCGACAACGCTGATAAGCACCACTGTGCCAATAACGCACCACTTTATTTACATCCTGCTGAGCAACGTACTCAAGGTTGCCATACACCGCATCGCACCGCTCCCGCATAAAAGTGGCGGCAATGTTGGCCAGCACCTGCGGGTGTGCTAATACATCGTCCGAATGCAAAAAGCCCACAACTTCGCCACGGGCTAATGCCAAACCTTTATTTAAGGCATCATAGATCCCCGCATCCGGCTCACTGACAAACTGGCTCACCAAGTGGCCATAATTGGCCACAATGGCGGCGGTATTATCCGTTGAGGCACCATCAACCACAATAAGCTCCAACGTCACTCCACGCTGCGCAACCAGTGAGTCCAACGCGGCCGCCAACGTCCTGCCACTGTTATAAGTTGCCGTTATTACCGATATTTTCATGGGTCGTCACCAAGGATGTTCGGCCACGCCGCACGCCGCTGCGATTAGGCGAAAAGCCGCTACTTAAAGCCGACAATCCTTGCTGGCCATTGAGATACACACCGAACCGTTACCGCTAGGCCAAAGCCCCACGGTAATGCGGCTCATTCGCCAAAAACCATTGATAGGTAGTCTGCAGCCCCGCAGGCAATGGGGTTCGCGCTCGCCAACCCAGTGCGCTAATGCGGCTCACGTCCATTAATTTGCGAGGCGTGCCATCGGGCTGGGTGGCGTCGAACAGAATTTGCCCTTGATAACCCACCACTTCGGCTATCATTGCCGCCAACTCAGCGATGGTGCAATCGCGGCCACTGCCCACATTCAGATGGCGGCAACGGGGGGCGGTGTGGCGTTGATAATCTGCCGCCGATAACCCCATAACATGCACACAGGCAGCGGCCATGTCATCCACATACAAAAATTCACGGCGTGGCTGACCACTGCCCCAAACGGTCACCGTGGGAGCTTGCGCCAATTTGGCTGAATGAAAACGCTGTATCAGCCCTGGGATCACATGGCTTTGCTGCGGATGAAAATTATCATTGGGGCCATATAAATTGGTGGGCATCAACGCGCGATAATCGCGATCATATTGGCGGCGGTAGCTTTCACACAATTTAATGCCAGCAATTTTGGCAATGGCATAAGGCTCGTTGGTGGGCTCCAAATAGCCACTGAGCAAAGCCGGCTCAGCCATTGGCTGCCCTGCGTGCTTGGGATAGATGCAAGAGGAGCCTAAAAACAATAATTTATTGATCCCCGCTTGGTGCGCCGCCTCAATCACATTTGCCGCAATCATCAGGTTGTCATACAAAAAATCCGCAGGGTATTCATTGTTGGCGTGAATGCCCCCAACCTTAGCCGCAGCCAAATACACCTCATCAATATCGTGCTCAAGAAAAAAGGCTTGCACCGCCGCTTGCTGACGCAGATCCAGCTCTGCCGAGGTGCGGCATAAAAACACCTGCGCTTGATCCGCCGCCGCGCTGCTTTGCAATTGACGCAATAACGCCGCGCCCACCATGCCACCATGGCCGGCCACAAAGATGCGTTTGACTGCTGCCATCCGTCGCTCTCCTTCTATTGCTATTTAGGCTGCATGCAGCCATTAGCCGTGCCGCACAATATTGGGGGTTTGCTCATGAGCCAGCGCCACCGCAAAGCCATTGGCCTGCAAAAGCCGATGGCGTTTGGCTTGGTGCAGATCCACGGCCATCATTTCGGCGCACAACTCCGCCACCGAGATCTCCGGCCGCCAGCCCAACTGCTGCTGCGCAAGGCTCGGATCGCCAAGCAAGGTGTCCACTTCCGCAGGCCGAAAATAACGCGGATCAACCCGAACAATGACATCCCCAACCGCCACACTTGGGGCATCGGCTCCTATATTGGCCACCACATAGCCCACTTCATCAACGCCTTCGCCTCGAAAAGCCAGTTCCAGCCCAACCTGCTGCGCCGCCAAACACACAAATTCCCGCACCGAGATCTGCTGGCCACTGGCAATCACAAAATCTTGCGGCTGCGCTTGCTGAAGCATCAACCACTGCATCTTGACGTAATCTCTGGCGTGTCCCCAATCGCGCAGCGCATTTAAATTGCCCAAAAATAAGCAAGGTTCCAGCCCTTGGGCGATGTTGGCAATAGCACGGGTAATTTTACGGGTGACGAAGGTTTCCCCACGGCGGGGCGATTCGTGATTAAACAAAATGCCATTACAAGCGTACATTCCATAACATTCACGGTAGTTTACGGTGATCCAATAGGCGTACAGTTTGGCCACGGCATACGGCGATCGTGGGTAAAAGGGGGTGCGTTCCGTTTGTGGTACCTGCTGCACCAGCCCATACAGCTCCGAGGTGGAGGCTTGATAAAAGCGGGTGTGCTGCTCTAACCCTAAAAAACGGATCGCTTCCAGCAACCGCAATGTGCCCAGCGCATCCACATCGGCGGTGTATTCCGCCGCCTCAAACGAAACCGCCACATGGGATTGCGCACCAAGGTTATAGACCTCATCGGGCTGCACCTCTTGCACAATACGGGTGAGATTCGAGCTGTCGCTTAAATCGCCATAATGCAGTTGCAATTGCGGGGCATCTAAATGGGGATCTTGATAGATGTGATCGATCCGCTCGGTATTAAATGAAGAGCTGCGGCGCTTAATACCGTGCACTTCATAACCTTTGGCTAATAACAGCTCAGCCAAATAAGAACCGTCTTGACCGGTAATGCCAGTAATTAATGCTTTTTTCATAGTTTAAATTTTATATCCGTGTTTTTCAGATACATAAGTTTTAACCTCTTCTTTATTTCTGGCATTTTTTGTTATTTCATAAAGATTGGCGTCCACCATAATTCGATACCAAAACCCTTGCAGTACATGCCATAAAAAACCGCTTTTGCCATCCAAAAAACCACATCGAAATAAATAACGATACATAAAATAAAATATTGGCCTAATAAATAACGGCAGCCGCAAATAACGTAACTTTAAATAACGCGTTCGCTCACTGGGGCTGCCCCAAAAACGCGCCGGCAGGGCGTTCTCAGCCGGCCGTTCATAACGTTGCTGTAAAACCGCGATGGCCTCGCGCGTGGCGTAATCAACGTGCTTACGCGCCCACCAACTCAACGCATTAAGGTTGTCATCAATCAAGCAGCCCGGAGCTTGGCGGCTGTCACCTTGAGTGAGCACCATGTGCTCATCCATCCAGCGCGGCTCACAATGCGCCAAGCCATGGCGCCACAAACGTAAGATCCAATAATCGCTCATGCCGCCATACTGCAATAACTGGCCTAAAAAGCGCATTTTCCGGTTGAGGTAAACCCCAGTAACCGCCGGAGGCAAGCCCTGAACCTCCTGTTGAATAAAGGCCGCCAAACGCGCATCTAGGTATTCATCGGCATCGATTCGCAGCAGCCAATCCGCCTCCGTAGCGGAGAGCTGCGCAATGGCGAAATTCACCTGCGCCGCATGGTTGTGAAACGCGTGGGGGATCACCACCACACCCGGGTATTCCGCTAAAATGGCCAGCGTGTTATCGGTTGAATGCGAGTCCACCACCACAATGCGGTCGACCACTGGCAGTAAAGACTCAATGCACCGGCGAATGTGCAGCTGTTCATTGAAGGTCAGCACAATGGCGGTAATATGAGCGCTGGCCGTTGGCGCTAACGGCGCGTTCATCATTGCTGCGCCTGCGGTTGCGGCCGAGCCTTAACCCATTGCGCCGGATTCCCCGCCACAATGCTCCATGGTGGCACATCTTGCATCACAACCGAGCCTGCGCCCACAATCGCACCGGTCGCCAGCGTCACCTTCGGGCCAATAAAACTGCCGGCGCAAACCCAAGCATTATCGCCAATCTCAATGGGCGGGGTAATTAAAGGTAACGAAGCGTCGCGATAATTATGGCTGCCAGCGCACAAATGGCTGCAATGCGACACTGTGGCACAACGACCAATGCATATTTTGCCTAAATTATAAAGATAAACGCGATCACCAATGGCCGAATAATCGCCCATCGTTAAATTCCAAGGGAAATAAATTAATGCACTGTTTGAAATACGCACATGGCGACCTAATTTGGCACCAAATAAAATAAGAATTTGATTTCGAATACCATAAAATGGACGAGGAATTATTTTAAAAAAAAGACGACCGATCCCCCATAGCACGCGCAGCAGTTGTACTTTCCATGAGTATTTTTGAGTTTTGCGATTGCGAGCGATATTCAAACCAGAATTTAATTCATCCATTTAATAGCTATCACCACCGCTAAAGATGCGCATAACTATAGTCGGGATTGATACATTTGGTTTAAATTTCGTGCGATAGCCGACCATTGGTAGCGCGCCGCATAACGCTTAGCCTGTGCCCTTAACGGCGCTAACGGCTGCGCCAATAGCGTGGCCATCGCCTCGGCAGTCGCCGCTACGCTGTTGTCTACCCATAACCCACAGCCTGCCGCCTCTACTTCCTGCCACGGGGTATTGCGGCTGGCCACTATGGGCGTGCCCGCCGCCAAACTTTCTAAATACACATTGCCAAAATTTTCATTATGAGACGGCAGCACAAACAGATCCGCATTGGCCAAAAAGGCGCTTTTATCGGCGCCCGCCAAAGCCCCCACAAAAGCAACGTTATCGTGCAATTGCAGCTGCTGACACAACTGCCGCAACGCCGTTAGCGCCCCTTCATCTTGGCCGGCGATCAACAGCCGGATCGCCCAGCCTTGTTGCTGCAACAGCGCCACCGCTTGCAACAAGATATCAAAGCCTTTTTTCTGCTGAATGCGCCCCATGGAAACCACCAACTTGGGGGTGGGTTCATCCCGCGCTGGCGTAAAAAGCGGCCATTGAGGAGCAAAACGCTGCAAATAAGCCGTCATCGAAAGCATGGGCGGCGAGGCAAATTCAGACAGCTCAATGCCATTGGGTACAATCACAACGGTTGCATGGGGAAACTGCCGTAAAATTTCAGCGCGCTCTTGCAAAGACGTCGCATGCCAACACTGGTTCTGCATCAGTGGTTTAATCAACACTTGCAGCCAGCCCCATTTTAACCACCTCGCCCCAAAGCGCTGGCCATGGGCCAAACACCACTCGCCTAATGCGCCCCTTGGCGACAAACAAACGGGTTTCCCCAAACGCCGTGCCTGCCACAACGCAAACACCGTTTCACTGTTAAACAGCGCCTGAATGTGAACCACATCGGCGTGGGTAAAATCGCTTTTAATGCCCGCAGCAAATGCCCATGAAATGCGCCGACCGCTGGCTAATGGGTAATATTTCACAGCAAAGCCCATCATCGGCAGCCACTGTTGGCAGCGTACTGGCAAGGTGCCTGTTACATCGGCATTGGTGGTGGATACGGCCACCGTTATTCCATCCAATTTCGCCAGCTCGGTACAGCTGTAATAGCTGGAAAATATCGGCCCGCCATAGCCAATGGCGGGATAAAATGACGGAATGCTGATAGCCACCTTCATGCCGGTGCCGCCTGAGGTAAAGCGGCACCGGTACAAAAAAAGCGAGCCGCAAGGTAAGTAATGGCCAAATTAATTAAATAAAACATCATATTGGTGGAATCAATTGGCGAGCTAAAAAACTGCAACAAGCAATAAACCGTATACGCATACAAAGCCGTAGAGACAAAACACTGGCGTTCTACCCCTAAATACAATTTATTAAAAAATTCGCGCAATAACACACAATAGAAACTGACAAACAATAATGAAAAGGCACCAAAATTAACCCACGCCTCACCAAAATTTCCAAAATCCATGCCGCTATCGGCGTGCAAACGCAAATTGGCATTAAAGTACATTTGTAAGTTTTCATGTTTTTCAGGAAATAATGAACGTGGCACAAAATTCAATAATGCCCGCACATAGGTAATGCCAAAAAAATAGTCATTGGCAATATTACTGTTGTACAAATAATAAAAGTTAGGAAAGACGCCATCAAAACGGCGCACAAATTCATACAAAATATCGGTGTTTATCCATTGAAACTCTCGCCCTTTTCGAAAGAACGAGTACCACGACATCAAAAAGATAAAGAGCGCCCCCAGCCCCAAGGCCAAGTGCAGTTTAATGCCCATCACCTTGCCCTTAAACAGTGGCGCAAAGTTCAAAAAAAACGCCAACAATAAGATGATGGAGATGAGATCTCGGCGACGGCCACTTAACACCGCAAAATAGAGCGCTAACAGTAAGCTGGCACACAGTAGCAGCAAGCAAAGAACCTTACCGGTGCGCTGATACACATACCAATTCAACGCCACAAAAAAAATCGCCAAGGTGGTAATCAAATTTCGAAGAATGATGGACAGCGCCGAGTCGCGCTCGATTGTTAACCGATAATGAATAACATTCTCTAATATTTGCCATTCATTATTAAAACCGTAGCGTTTATTTAACCACCAAAATAAAGCATACATTGACACCAGCCCAACCAGCGTCAGTATGGGCACGATTTTATAATTCACTTGACGATTTTTTAAAATAAAGGGGCGGCGACTCAGCGGTCGCGGCAAAATAAACAGCAGCACCACCAAAGGAAATAAATAAGCCACCATGGGCATAAAGACATACAGCTCAGTTAACTCAAAGGTGTATGGAATGGCGCTATCGCTAATTAACCAGTAATACCCAAAAGGCAGATACACGTACACCGAGATGGCGATGAGGATCAGCCCTAATGGCGAGAAAAAATTCAGTCTGATTGGCATGGTGGCAGACGCTGCGCGAAAAGGTGGCAGAGATCCGGCAAATCGGTAAAACACACCAAATTGGGATCGCGAAGATCTTGCAAGCACCCCAGACTGGGGGCAAAGGTGAGCGTTTGGCAGTTTAAGGCGCGGATCACACTGCCAGAGGTAAGAATATTTTGGTAGTTATACACCGCCGCCGAAGCCACAGCGTGGAGCGCATCCACTTGCTTATCGGTTAAATGGCCAACCCGCATATGCACTTGTGCCTGTTGCTCGGCAAAACGCGTTAACGCCGCTAAATAAGCGTGTTCTTGTGCCTTAGCGGTTCCGGCTATCAGCCACTGGTAAGGGGCACGGGGTAAGTGGGCGATTAAATACTGTAAGGTTTCTAGGATCAGCTTGTATTCTGAAATCACCCCAACAAACACCACGGTATGGCACGCCGTTGACGCCAACATGGTGGGAAACAGCTCCGTCACAATGGCATTAGCCTGTGCTTGAGAAAAACGGTGCACGTGATAAGCCGGATGGGGATAAACAAAAAATTTGGTGGCGGGAGTGGCCAACGTGGGCGTCATCAACGCAATGGCACTGGGGCCATGAACGTGCAGCTTATTGGCAAGGCGCGCGGCTAAGCGATAAAAGCCAAGGTTTAAGCGTGGGTAGCGATCGTTATGAGGGGCTTGGTTGTGTACCGTCCACACCACCGTTTTCTGAAAAAGCCGATATTTGGCGGCCGTAAGTAAAACAATGCCTGTAGCAATCAGCGCTTTCTTGTCGTTTCCCCCTATCCAGTGAAAATGAAAAGCCGTGGTGGATGGCGGCCGCAGCAGGGCTTTGAATAACGCTTTGGCGTTCGCCGATGCGACGGTTGCGGGGTATAAATTCGCTAAATAACGATTGTAAAGCGCCACCTCGGCTATCTGGGGGTAGACCAATAAGGTTTGCTTATCTGGGTGCGTTAAAATGCGTTCAACGATGCTCATGGCGCTGCACCACATCCGTTAAAAAAGCCGAGAACTCCCCCATCAGCGCCGTTGCTGCGGCGCCATCCTCCCCCTTCACTTGCGCGCGCTTTGGCGCAGTGCCATGGCTTAAGTTATTGGCTTTCCAGTGTTCATCCATCCCGACCACTTGTTGAGCAATTTCAGCCAAACGCGCTGGGCTGACCCAACGCGCTTGCAAGCCCGCCCAACGATTAATGCGCGTTAATTCTTGCTCTGGCTGACGAAGCAAATCGTCGTAATGCACCAAGCAGTGCTGCGGGTGGTGGCGGTATCGGTAACTGATAAACAGATCATTCAGCCAACGCTGTGCATGCTGCTCGACTGAGGCGGGATCGCCCCATTGCGCGGCCGCCTGCTGCATGGACGCCAATGCCGCTTGAGGCTGGCGAATCACATGCACAAAACGGGCATGCGGATACAGTGCGCTGATCCGCGCAATCTGCTCTAAATGGCCTGGGGTTTTTTCCAACAGCACCCGCTGACCTTGCGCTTGCGCGCGGTTGGCTAACAGGGCAAAAAAGCGGCGGATCACTTGCTCACGAGAGCCACCAACCACCACTCGAGGGTACTTCAGGTGCCGCCACAGCCACCAGCTGCAGTAAGCACTTACCCACAGCGCCCCGAACGCTCGACGCCAACCAACCCCATAGCCTTGGGTAAAAACATGGGTTTCTGGCACCGAACAAAGCTGAGAGTCCGTCATCAACAGCGTTTGCAAAAAAGTGGTACCAGAGCGCGGAAAACCCACAATAAACATCAATGGCATTGGCCGGGTCATTTAAAGGAATACCACGTTTTCAAACTGGCCCATCGGTAACTCCCTATCGACAATAAAAGGTTCCATAAAATAAGCCCCGTCGTCACCGCAATGGCTGCCCCTTTGGCTTGGTATAAAGGCACCAATACCAGCAACAACCCAGCCACCAACACCAAAACGCTCAGTTGAATGATTAACCCCCGCACTTCGTAGCCGGTCATGTTTATTACCAGCCCCACCGAGCCCATCAGCACATTCACTAACTGCCCCACACATAAAATCAGCACTAAATCCGACACTGGCGCGTATTGCGGCCCAAATAACCAGCCAATTAACGGCTTATTCAGCACCACCAAGAACACCACCGCCGGCACCACACAGGCGCAACTGAGACGCACGCTTTGGCGCAGTAACCGCTGCGCATCCAGCAACCGACCGGCGTGGTACAAGGTGGCAATTTTAGGGCCGGTTATGGTGTTTACCGCTTGCAGCCCCATGCTTAACAAGGTGGTTAATTGCATGGCCACACGAAAATAGCCTACTTGTTCTTCCGACGAGAACACCGCCAAAAAAAGCGTGCCCAACTCATTGCTTAAGGTTCCAAGCAAAGCCACCAAACTCAGCGGTAACAACGCCAAGCGCCACGTGTTCGGCGTGGGGGGCTCAAGCCGTTGACAAAAACCCTGTAACGCCCGCCGATAAAGCATAAAAGACACCAGCAAGGCCCCAAGATGAGCACCAAACTGCAACCACAGCAAATGCACCGTGGCAAGCCATGATGACGATAGCGCATGGCGGTTTGGCTCGGCATCGGCCACCGTGGATGGCATCAGCAACGGCAGCTGCGTAAGCAACCACGGCCATAAGTAAGCGCCCCCAAACAAAGCCAACAAAAGCGTAATCGGCAGCACCACATTAACTGGGATCTGGCTCCACGCAGGGCGCTGTAAGGCGGTGATCATCGCGGTTTGATTCAGCAATAATGCCCGCACGGGAAGCAGCGCAACGATGCCCCAAAACAGTGGGGTGAGTTTGGATGGCCATAGCCCTAAAAAGAAAGTAAGCGCTAACACCACAAGGGCAAAAAACGCCCCCAGCAGCGCATGTTGGTGCGCCCATTGCAACAATGACACGCGAGCAATAAGCGCGTTGCCATTGGCTTGCTGACTGCGCCCCAGCTCTCGCATTAATAATGCTGGCACGCCGGCCACTGCGGGCAATATCGCCACGGTAACAAGGCTCATTGCAATGCTGTACTGGCCAAACATTTCTGGCCCCAACGCACGAGCAAACACCACGGCCGTCATTAACGCCAGCCCACGCCCCAACATTTGCACCCCTGCGGTATGCAATAAAGCGGTAAATAACCACCTAGGTACCAACGGCAATTTCATGGGCAGTGACACTCCTTTTACGCAGCAAAAGCGCGTTTTATCAGGCCGGTGGCCTTTATTTTTCGCCGTAGCCGCTTTGTAAAAGTAGTTAAAAAGTCGCCAAAGGGCAGCGCAAGCGGCGCTTTTTCCCCAAACGCCCTTCTCAG
>JAWXTX010000007.1:0-47538 GCA_044433165.1 Ferrimonas sp.
CCAGCGTTTACAGCAGCAAGGTGTGGCCGGTTGGTGGGGGGATCTTGGGGAGCCAGAGGCGCATCCAGATGGCGCCATTCATCGTTTAAGTCGCCAAGAACTTCGTGCCAGTGGCGCCGAGGTACACAACGCCTATGGTCACCAGTGGGCACAGCTGTTGTATCAATCTTTGCAACAATGGCAACCGCAACAGCGGCCGATGATTATGATGCGCTCCGGTTTTATTGGTTCGCAGCGCTACGGCATGATCCCGTGGACAGGAGACGTGGCTCGCAGCTGGCAAGGGCTGCAACCGCAAGTGGAGCTTTCTTTGCAGATGGGCATGCTGGGGCTGGGTTTTACCCATTCTGATCTAGGCGGTTTTGCCGGTGGGGAAACCTTGGACTCGGAGCTGTACACGCGTTGGTTGCAATACGGGGCATTTCAGCCGATTTTTCGCCCTCATGGGCAAGATCATTTGCCGGTAGAGCCGATTTTTACCGACGCCATCACTCAAGCTCGGGTTAAGCGTTTTATTACGTTGCGCTACCAGTTAATGCCATACCTTTACAGCATGGTCTATCAAAACAGTTTAACCGGTATGCCACTCATGCGGCCGCTGTTTATGGAGGAGCCACAGCGCTTTGAGCAAACCGATGCTTACCGTTTTGGCGATGCGTTTATTGTGGTGCCTATCACCACGGCGGGGATCTCGGAAGTGAGCGTGGATCTGCCCGCTGGGATCTACTTCGATTGGTTTAGCGGCCAGCGCTATCAAGGTGGGCAAACGGTTACCATACCGGTGGATCTCGACACCATCCCGCTGCTGGTAGAAGCCGGCGCCTTTGTGCCGATGGTTAAGCCATATCGCAATGAGCAAGCCTATTCGAGCCGCGCTTTAACGGTGCACTATTTTCACGATGAACAGCAGCGGCAAGGCCACGGCATTATGTATGAAGACGACGGCCAAGATCCCCTTGCTATTGAAGCAAACCGCTATGAACGGCTGCAATTTAGCAGCCATTATGAGCCCAGCCAGCGCCATCTTTCCTTACGCCTTGAGCGTCAAGGAGCTTACCCCAATATGCCTGCCCGCAGGCAACTGACGTTGCAATTACATCATCTTGGAGCGGTGGCGAAGATTGAAGCTGCCGGCCAACCCTTGGCATGGGAGCAGCGCCCTAATGGGGTGGAAATTGAGGTGGAGTGGGGGGGGGCACCACTCAATATCGAGGTGACGCTGCAAGACGTCCTAGCACAGCAAACTCGTCTTTAATGGCGATTGTAGTTTGAATACGTATGCAGCCATTTGGCGCGCTAACCCGCTTATGGTTAGATCAATAAAAACAGGCAAGGAGATCAAATGGTTAAGGAAAAACCGTCGTTATCGTTCTGGCAAATTTGGAATATGTGCTTTGGGTTTTTAGGGATCCAATTTGGTTTTGCGCTGCAAAATGGCAACGTTAGCCGCATCTTCCAAACGTTGGGTGCAGCAATGGATACGCTGCCTATTTTATGGATTGCAGGGCCAATAACCGGCCTTGTGGTGCAACCATTAATTGGCCATTTTAGTGACCGTACTTGGACGCGCCTTGGCCGTCGGCGACCGTATTTTCTTTATGGTGCACTGGCCACCTCGTTGTCGCTGTTCATCATGCCGAATGTATCTGCACTTTGGATGGCCGCCGGCATGCTGTGGATTTTAGATGCATCGATCAATGTTTCGATGGAGCCATTCCGTGCTTTTGTCGGCGATAGCCTGCCTAAAAAACAGCAGCCCCAAGGCTATGCCTTACAAAGTTTTTTTATTGGTGTTGGCGCCGTTGTTGCCTCGGCACTGCCTTGGTTGCTGGCGCAGTTGGGGGTGAGCAATAGTGCCCCTAATGGGCAATTGCCCGATACCGTGATCTACGCCTTTTATGCTGGGGGAATCGTGCTGTTTTTAGCGGTAGGCTGGACGGTTTACTCAAGCCGTGAATATTCACCCGATGAGCTGGCCAGTTTCAGTGAAAGCCAGCAAAGTCCTTTGCTCACCACCAAGCGCAGTGGCCGACAATGGTATGCCGGTGCCTGTTACTGGGGGGGAACTGGCCTTGCCTTAACCACGCTTATTTGGGCTTTTGAGCTTGATAGCACCTTGTATATATTAAGTGGTGGCTTGGTGGTGTTTGGGCTATTACAAGCTTGGCAAGCGGGTCAGGTTCGGGCCTCTTCAAGCGCTAATAAGCCTGTGTCTGAGCATGGCTTGAGCGTCATTTTAAATGATCTGTTTGCCATGCCGAGCATGATGAAGCGTTTAGCTGTGGTGCAGTTTTTTTCATGGTTTGCGCTGTTTGCTATGTGGATTTTCACCACCTCTGCGGTAACCGCCACTCACTTTGGGAGCCAAGATCCCACAACCGAAGTCTACAACCAAGGCGCCAATTGGGTGGGTATTTTATTCGCCGCTTATAACGGCTTTGCCGCGCTGGCTGCGTTAGTGATCCCATGGTGGGTGAAGCGCATTGGCATAACTGCCACCCATCAGCTGAATCTGCTGCTTGGGGCATTGGGGCTTGCCTCTTTCTTGATCATAGAAAACCCAACGTATCTGTTGCTGTCGATGGCCGGTGTTGGCTTTGCTTGGGCATCCATTTTATCGTTGCCTTACGCCATGCTCGCTGGCGTTTTACCGGTGCAAAAGCTCGGTGTGTATATGGGCATTTTTAACTTCTTTATTGTGATCCCACAATTAGTGGCCGCTACCGTACTGGGGTTGTTACTGCGCTTGGTGTTTGATAACGATCCCCTCTATGCCTTAGCCATCGGAGCGGCCAGTTGGTTGATTGCCGCTTTGGCGGTATTCACCTTAATTCGTCGCCCCAGCGCGGCGGCCATTACGCCAGCAGAAGGAACTCAATCATCATGATGTCGTTATCTTTTTTTAATGCCGATGTGATGTCTTTAAAGCGAGTGACCGTTTGGATGGGCAGTGCCTTATTCAGCGTTTCGGTGTCTGCAACTTCCAGTGCATTGGCCGATCCTCAAGCGCAGCCCAGTTATTATGGAACATTGCACCCCTTTGCCGCCCGAGCCATCTACTTTGTGCTGACCGATCGCTTTGTGGATGGCGATCCCAGCAACAATTTCACGGAACAAAACAGTTTTGATATTCCCATTTTGTTAAAGCCCAACCATCCAGCGAATGTAGGCTATCAAGGCGGGGATTTTAAAGGGCTGCTTAATAATGCCGATTATGTGGCCGATATGGGCTTTGGTGCCGTGTGGCTTACCCCAATTATTGATAACCCCGCTGCCGCCTTTCCCGGTGGCGATCCTATCCGTCTGACGGGGTTTGGGATGGACCAAGGAAAATCCGGTTACCACGGCTATTGGGGCAGTAACTTTTATCAGCTTGATGAACATTTACCCTCGGCAGATCTGAATTTTGCCCAATTAACCGAGCGCTTATCGGCCCACGGTTTGGCAACCATTTTAGATGTGGTGATTAACCACGGCTCGCCGGCTTATAGCATGCCGCAACCGGTGGCAGAGTTTGGGCAAATTTTTGCTGAAGATGGCACCTTGCTGGCGGATCATCAAAACTTGGCGCCAACGCAATTGCAACCACAGCAGCCGCTGCATCGGATGTTTGCTCGACAAGCGGATTTGGCGCAGTTGGCGGATTTTGATTTTAATGATCCACAGGTATTGCAATACCACTTAGGCGCCACCCTAAAATGGTTGGAACAAGGCGCCAGTGCGTTGCGTTTAGACACCGTCAAACACGTTCCGGCGGAGATCTGGCAGCGCTTTTTAACTCAAATTCGCCTTACCCACCCCAATTTATTTGCCTTTGGTGAAGTGTACAGTTTTGATCCCCAAGAGATAGGCCAATACACCTATTTGAACGAAGGCGCGATGAGCGTATTGGATTTTCCACAAAAGCGGGCGTTAACGGCGATGATGGAACAAGGCGCGGGTTTTGAGGTGCTGGCTGATACCCTTTATTTAACGCCATTCAACGGTGAGCAAGGGGCACAGCAACAAGCCGCGTCGCCTTATGCGAACCCCTATGAACTGGCCACCTTCTACGATAATCACGACATGTCCCGTGTTGATACCGATGATCAGGGGCTGATTGATGCCCACAACTGGCTCTTTACCGCGCGGGGCATACCGGTGATTTACTATGGCTCTGAAATGGGGTTTGCCCGAGGCAAGGCCGAGCATCTTGGAAATCGCAACTATTTTGGCCAAGTGCGCATTGAGCAAGCGAAAAAACACCCAGTGCAGCAAGCGCTAAAACGGATTGCAAAGGTGCGTCAGCAGAGCATTGCCTTACAGCGAGGGCTGATGTTGCCTTTAGAGCTGGCCGGTGATCGGGCGGCTTTTATGCGGGTTTATCAGCATCAAAACCAAGCTCAGCAAGCACTGGTGTTACTGAATAAAGGCGATACGCCAACCCGTTTTCAGCAGCAGTTGCAAACGGGTCTTTGGCAAGAAGCGTTAACTGGCGTCACGGCCAATGGCACCATTGATGCGGTGGTTGCGCCGCATTCGGTGCAGGTTTGGTTGCTCGATGCCGTGGTACAGCAACCCGCATTGGCGGCCGCTTTAGCGCCTTTAATGCCAACGAGGCAGTGATATGGATTAAGGCGCGGCAGTATTAAGGCGTTCAAGTTTATTGGTGGGCTTTTGAAGATGGCTGCCACAACTGCGGCGGATCACCAGCTCTGTTGGAATGGTCATGTCGGCCGTGGGCTGCTGCTGAATTTGTTGTAATAGGCTATGCACTAAAGCTTGCCCAGCGAGTTGTGGATCTTGCCTTACGGTTGTTAGCGGGGGCGAGCTTAATTGCGCTAGCTGAATGTCATCAAAACCCACGACTGCAATTTCTTCGGGTACTCGTAACCCCTGTTCTTGAATGCGCTTGATAACGCCAATGGCGATCAGATCGCTGGCTGCAAAAACGGCATCAAAACGCACCTGTTCAGCGAGCAGTTGATCAATGCCGCGATAACCCGCTTCTTCGGTGCTATTGGCGGTGCGTTGTAAGGTTGGGTCAAGCACCATGTTATGGTGCAGCAATGCTTTGGCGTAGCCTTGGTAGCGTTGGAGAAACTCAGGAGAATGTTCCGAGGCATCGCCAATAAAGGCAATGCGTTGATGGCCCAGTTGTAGGAGATGCTCCGTGGCGTTGAAGCCGCCTTGGTGATTGTCGCAACTGATGGCAAGGCCGACGGAGGAATGAGGCCCCCAACGCACAAAGTGGGTGCCTTGCTGTTGCAGTTGCTGCAGTTTTGGGCGGTAATCTAATTCGTCACCATAACCTAATAAAATCAAGCCATCGGCTTTATGGTTGTCATCAAAATCGGCGGTCCAGTCGTTTGATAATTGCTGAAATGAAACCAGAAGATCGTAGCCCTCACGGGCGCAAGCGCGGGTAATGCTACTTAACATGGCATGAAAAAATGGATTGATCAGGGAGTCGTCGCTGGTGGGATCTTCAAATAGCAGCAAAGCCAAAGTGTCTGAGCGTTGTAAGCGTAACGCCGAAGCATTTTTATCCACTTTGTAGTTCAGCTCTTGAGCAATGGCATGCACCCGCGCAATGGTGTCGGATTTAACCAAAGGGCTATTGCGCAAAGCCCGAGACACCGTGGATTGAGACACGCCCGCCAGATGCGCAATATCAAATGAGGTGGCTTTAGCTTTGGTCATTGCTCAACTCCTTAAGCGGGGCACGGCCATTTAAAGTTGCCCAGACAGGCAACAAGAAAACGGTATGATTATTAGCGGTACCGTATCACGATAATGGATGTCACTCTGCATTGATGTGACAGGAGCCAAGGAAGGACGATGAATAAAGCACAACATGTTGTTTTAGTTGCAGATATTGGTGGAACCAATGCCCGTTTTGCGGTGGCTCATGGGTGTGCCCTTGAACTGAGCCACATTACTCGTTTAGCCAGTGGTGATTTTGCCAGTTTGGGAGAGGCGGTGGCGGCCTATTTGACCTCATTACCAGCTGAAATTCAGTTGACGGGGGCTTGTCTGGCGGTAGCTGGCCCGGTGACGGCAGGCCAAGCACAACTCACTAATTTAGGTTGGCAGGCGAGCGAAGCTGAACTCAAGGCTCAGTTAGGCGTACCCATCTTATTGCTGAATGATTTTGCGGCGTACGCCTACAGCGTACCGCAGTTAGCGGTAAGCCAAGTACAGCAGATCAAGGCTGGCCGTGCGTTAAGTAACAGCCCGCAAATTGTGCTGGGGCCGGGTACCGGTTTTGGGGTTGCCCGCTTAGTGGCAAGTGGTACTGGCTGGCAGGTTACCCCTTGTGAGGGGGGACACATGGGGTTGGCCGCAGCAACGCCATTGCAAGTGGCTGTGCTTAGCCAGTTGCAGCAAATGTTGCCTTACGTGAATGTGGAATCGGTTCTTTGTGGCTCTGGTATGGTGAATTTATACCGAGCCTTAGCGTACCTTGAAGGCGAAGCACCACGTTATGACATGCCAGCTCAGCTTACCAACGCTGCCACCAATGGCGATCCATTGGCGGCGCGTGCGGTGGCGGAGTTTTGTCGCTGGCTCGGTTCCGTAGCAGGGGATCTGGTGCTTGCTCATGGCGCGCGTGGCGGCGTTTGGCTTGGTGGTGGCATTTTACCACGCATCGTCTCGCTGTTGCTGGCCAGTGAATTTTGCCAAGCCTTTACCCAAAAAGGGTTGATGGCAAATTACATGGCTTCGGTGCCTGTGCAGCTGGCATTAAAAAGTGATACGGCGGTGATGGGGGCGGCAGCGTATTACTTAGATCGAGTGGGGTAGGTGCTTAATGGCACGGCATCTGTTGCGGCTGCGCTCAGGCGGAGCGCGCTGTCACAGCGCCTTAATTGGCTTTTGAGCTTATCAGAGTGAAAAAGAGGGGGCAGGTTGCAATCCGTTGCAACACTGCCCCATTTTAATGGGGGTCGTTTAGGTTGTTACCACCAAGCGACCGCCGGCAGGTTATCGCCCATCTCTTCTACAGGCTGCTGCTCTTCATCCAATCCATCGCCCACGGCAATGTCGTAAAAATGTGGGTTGGCTGTTTCACCATAACCGCTGTAACCCCAGCATTTCACTTCATTGTTGTCCAAAAGAGCGCAGGTTTGTTCAAGACCGGCCGCAATGGCCATAACTGAGCGGTATTGGCCGAGATCTGGGCTGGCAACGTTGGCACTGGTTTCGGCGTTTTCATCACCCCAGTTTTGAGTGCTATCAAGGCCAATGGCGCCCTCACTAGCATCACCCCAACAATGGAATGCGCCATCTTGGTGGAGCACACACATGTGTTGATAGCCCATGGCTACATCCACAATGGGCGCAGAGCTGGCGGACGCCAAATAAGGCAGGTTATCACCCATTTCGCTGTTGAATTCGCCGTTACCATCACTGTCGAACCCTAAGCGCCACTGATAGCCGCTATACCCTAAGCAATGTTCGTCGGTGGGATCGGCCATCGCGAGGAGTTCGATCTCTGAAATGAGGTCAAGATCCTCCTCAGCACAGAAGAATGGGCTGATGGACTCAATTTCGCCTTCGTTCAGTGCCTCGCCATCCAGAATGCCATTGTAGTTTTCATCACTGCCGGATAGCAGTGCCACACCACCGAATTCACATTCAGCTTCCGTGGCTTGCATTTCTTTAGCCAAGAGTAAGAAAACGTTGTCGCTACAGGCGGTAAACTCTCGATCAAGGTTGGCGTTACCAATGGTGTCATCGGGATTACCGAGACCTAGGGTGCCTTGACGATTGTTGCCCCAGCATTTGAGTTTGTCGTTATCAAATAAGGCGCAAGTATGCCGATAACCGGCATACACCTGTATTGGTATGGCGTCACTGCCAAGATCCACCACCGGTAAGGTATTAGCCGGTTGGCTACCCCCTAAATTTTCACCGTCTTCGAAGCCGAGTTGGTAGTCACTATTGCGCCCCCAGCAGCGTACTTTATTGTCAGAGAGAATGGCACAGGTATGTGCATGACCGGCCGATACGGTTTTGGTGGTTAATGGCTGGTCACTGCTGTCAAGACCAAAATCGATGGTGGGTAAACCATTAATGGCAATCATTGGGTCATTGCCAATAGCATCGGTACTGCCATTGGCCAAACGGCCATGATCACCAACGCCCCAACAGGTTAATGCGCCATTATCTAAAATCGCGCAGCTATGTTCATTGCCAACCGACAGCGAAACCGCATGGCGCTCGGCGCCAAAGTTAATTGCAATCAGCCCATCTTGCCGTTCGGATTGTTCATCTCCGATGGTGTCATAGGGTTCTTCTGCCGGTAAGCCTAAGCCCAACTCACCGCTGTCATTGCGCCCCCAACATTTGACTTGCTGATCGGTAAATAAGGCGCAGGTATGGTATTCGCCTAGCCCGAGGGTTTGCACTGAAACACTGCCTAATTGCGAACTTTGCAGCTTGTCACCCATCCAGCTGGTAGTGAGCTGACCATCGCTGTTGTCGTCTCGCCCAATGTAAACGACTTGACCACCATTAGCGCACACTTGTGGCAGGGTATATTCCGTTGGCCCTTGGGTAAGATATTGGTCATCATCCCCATGGCAGCGTACGACAGATCGGCTTGCTTCGCTGCTGTCAAGTTGTTGGTTTTTATTGCTATCAAGCCCAGAGAAGATCTCAATTCCCCCATTGCTGTCGCAATATTGGCCATTATCTGGCTGCAAGTAATTGATGGAAAGCAGGCCATCTAAACCGTTTTCATTGCATTGGTAAAAGCGTGATGCCTCCCCAAATTCATCGCCGATATCGCTGCTAGTGCTTAAAGCAAAGTTATGGTCGCTGTTGTAGCCTGAACAGCGCACCGCGCCGTCGGCACTTATGATACAAGTGCCATAATTACCGGCAATAAGTTGGGCATTGACTGGCAAGATGTCTAATTGATCGCTGTTATTGCTAAATTGCGTCTCTGCACTGCTGAGGTGGATAGCAATCTGCTCACGTGCCTCGCTGATATCATCATCAATCACATCAATAGCAAAGGCACTTGCGCTGCTGTTGGCGGCCACCATCAACGTGTCAGGCGCGGAAAAATCGCTGCCATGTTCGGCGGTGCCGCTGTAACTGATGCTTAGGTTTACGTCGCGACAAAGGGGCTGTTCAAACTCGACAACGCCATGAGTCTGACCGCCATTTTCACGCATTTCATCCGCTTGCATGCTCAGCGTGGCCATGGGTAACACTTGACCATCGTCAATAACTTGGCCAAAGCCGCTGTAGCTGCGCCCTTGATGATTGAGGGTTAATAAAAACGCTTCTGTGCATTCGTAGGCTTGGTCGGCTAACAATGCAACGGGGATGGACTTGACCGTTTCCCCTGGGGCAAAGGTAACGCTGCCCGTTGTGGCAACGTAATCACTGCCCGCGGTGGCGGTGATGTCAATGGTGCCATAGGTGATGGTAATGGCTTCATTTTGAGGAGCGGATAATTGCACTGTAAAGGGCACAAAATCTTGACCTTCTTCTACGCTTTCACCGCTGACGAGCAGCTCCAGCGGAGCCGCTAAATCTTCGCCATTACAGAGGTAGCGCGTTTGGCTAATTTCATCCTCATCCAGTGCGTCATTGCGGTTGTTGTCGGTGCCTACGTCTAAGCGTTGTCCGCCATTACTGCACTGCGCCCCAATGGGTTCTTCGGTTAAGTTGATTAAGACGTTGAAGCCATCAGTACCATCAGCCCCCGTTGAGCCGGCAGCGCCATCAACCCCATTACAAACGGATTGAGTTTGGCTTACTTCGTCGTCATCCAAAATCAGATTGTCGTTTTGATCTAAGCCCGTTTCGATGACGATGCCACCATTTAAACATTGTGCACTGCTTTCAACTTGGCTGGTACGCACTACGCTGTTGGTGCCACTTAAGCCGTTAAAACCGGCACTGCCATGGCACAGATAGAAGTGAGATTGGATCTCATCGTCATCCAATAAACCATTGCGGTTTAGATCCAAACCGCTGCTGAGCTGTTGGCCGCCATTGGCACACTGCTCAGGCAACTCTGCCTCCGTAACCGTAAACAGCGCAGAGGCACCAACAAGCCCATCTTGGCCATTACAGATGAGCTGTTGGTCGCTGATTTCATAGCTATCTAATACGCCATTATTGTTACTGTCTAAGCCCATTTGCAGCCATTGTCCGCCATTGCGGCATAAGCCATCGGCGGCTTGAACTTGGCTACTGACTAAGGTGTTGATGTCTTGGTTATCGCTTGAATCGGTACCGTTACACCCACTGAGGGTGAGCAATAGGGCACCGCAATATATTGAATTTTTCATCATTGTTATCCCTAACGAGTGAAATCACGGGTGATTTACTGTTGCTAACCTAGCAGTTTTTGTTTCGGGATAGAGACAATTGATGAAAAACAAATAAACCGTCTGTTTTGTTTTTGTGTTTGAGTGTTTGATGCCGCTCTGAACAATAAAAACAGTGTGACTTGGCCGTGGATATATTGACCTGCGCCATCAATGAATTGCGAAAAGGTGGAAGGTTGACATTCCATTCAAGATCACAAAATCAAGCAGCAAATGCATCCTGATGGCGACAATCGGGGGTGAAATGGGAGACCATAAACACAAAATAGATGTTTACGTTGCAGTGGCTTTGTTTTCATTGCATTGGTGCCTGTGTCTTGCTCAACTTTGAGTGATTTTGTGGGCAAAGCAACAGACTATTAGGTGGAACATGTTTGCCAGGAAACTGCTGGTGACATGACCACTTTCCCCATGGATTTTAAATATCAGTGTCAGTTGATTGGCTGCTGATGTTGAGGTTTTCTATGCAACGCCGCGATTTTTTAAAGATGAGTGCCTCATTAGGTGCCGCCGCAGTGGTGACTGGTTGTAGCCGTCAAGCGCCAACCCCGGCATTAACTGCCGCGGAAATTGCCGCTTCTGAGCAATTAAATTGGTCATCGTGTTTGGTGAACTGTGGTTCGAACTGCCCAGTACGCGTTTTCTCTCGTGACATTAATGGCCAGCAAACCATTACTCGAGTTGAAACCGATTTCATCCGTGAAGGTGAAAAAGATGAGTACGGCAAAGATCATAACGTACGTGCTTGTTTGCGTGGTCGCTCTTTGCGCAAACGTACCTACGCGCACGATCGTTTAAAATACCCAATGAAACGTGTTGGGCCTCGTGGTAGTGGCCAATTTGAGCGCATCACATGGCAAGAGGCGTTCTCAACCATTGCCTCTGAATTAAAGCGTTTGCGTGCTGAGCATGGGCCTGAATCAACCCACTTTACCTATAACTCTGGTGCTTCTTACAGTTTTGCGGGTAAGCAATGTTTGTTCCGTGTGATGAACATTATGGGTGGCTACATGGGCACCTATGGGGATTACTCATGGGCACAGCTATACAAAGCGGCTGAGTACACTTATGGCTCTGCCACATTGGGTTGGAAAGGTTCGTCCAACTCTGAGATGAAAAAATCCGATTTTGTGTTGCTGATTGGCCACAACCCATCGGAAATTCGGATGTCCGGCTCTGGCGAGTCGTACGATTACCTGAACATCATCCAGCAAAAACAGCGTGCTCGTGCTGCAGGTACGGAGCAGTTTAAGTGTGTGATCATCGATCCACGCTATACCGATTCCGCGCTAGGAAAAGAAGATCAATGGGTGCCGGTTCGTCCTGGTACCGATGCGGCTTTAGCGGAAGCGATGGCCTATGTGATCATTACAGAAAAACGTTTTGATCAAGCCTTCTTGGATACCTATGTTCAAGGCTTTGATGGCACCACTATGCCAGAAGGCTACGGTTTTGAGCACTCCTACAAAGCGCATATTTTAGATGCCACTATCGATGATGGCTCCATTGGCGAAAACGCCCGCACCCCAGAGTGGGCTGAGCGTATTTGTGGTGTGAATGCTGATGTTATTCGCACCTTAGCGCGTGAATTTGCCAGCGCCAAAACCCCATTTGTGCACATTGCCGCGGCATTATCGCGCCATGCTTCTGGTGAAAACAACACCCGCGCTTGTTACATGTTACCTCTGCTTGTGGGTGCGGTAGGCCGTGCTGGTACCAATACTGGCGCATTGTGTACTGGTGCCTCTTTTGTGGCACCGAACATGCCAACCTTGGGTCATTTATCCAAAGCCAAAAAAACCATTTCGTTCTTCTCATGGACTGCGGCCATTGAAGACGGCAAAAACTTAACCGTGTTGCGTGACGGGGTAAAACTGCCGGCCAACGAATTGGACGCGAATGGCGATGGCAAACTTGGGGTCGACATTAAAGCGATCATCAACTATGCCGGTAATGCGTTGATCAACCAGCACTCAGACACCAACGAAACCAAGCGCATCCTATCAGATGACAGCAAGTGTGAATTGATTGTGGTGATCGATAACTGGATGACGCCTTCTGCGGAATGGGCTGACATTGTGCTGCCGGATGTATCTTGGTTAGAAACCGAAGACGATCTGGTCAACCAAGCCTATGCAGCTGGTGACGTTGCAACCTTAATTCAAATGTCTTCTGCGGTGGGCCCTATGTGGGAATGTCGTGATGGCTACGACATCGCGTTAGGGCTGGCCAAAGAGTGGGGCGTAGAAGCCGAATACACCGAAGGCAAAACCAAAGATGAGTGGCGTGCGGAATTTTACGCGGCAGCTCAAGAGCGTGCACCCGATTTACCAAGCAAAGAGGTAATGAAAGTACAGGGGATTTACCGTAAATACTTGCCAAATGGCTCGGTAATTGCGTTAGAAGCGTTCCGTAATGACCCAATTGCCAACAAGTTAGGTACGCCATCTGGCAAAATTGAGGTGTTCTCAACTCAGTTGCAAGAAATGGCCGATACTTGGGAAATTGCACCGGGTGATGTGATCTCGGCAATTCCAAAATACGTGCCAACTTGGGATGGTTACCAACAACTGGATGAAGCCGGTAACACGGCAGAGCATCAGCGTCAGTTCCCACTGCAGCTTACGGGTTACCACACCAAAGGGCGTGCGCACTCCTCTTACCATAACGTGCCATGGCTGCGTGAAGCGGTTCAAGACGCTATCTGGATGAACCCGCTGGATGCGGCTGAGCGTAATCTGCAAACTGGCGATATCGTGCACGTTTATAACGAGCGCGGCACCATTAAACTGCCAGTGAAAGTGACGCCACGGATCATGATCGGGGTAACCGCATTAGGTCAGGGCGCTTGGGTGAAGTTGAACGAACAAGGCATCGACATCGGTGGTTGTTTGAATACCGTAACCTCGCAACGGCCAACGCCGGTGGCGAAAGGGAACGGTCAGCACACCAACCGCGTTGAGATCAAGAAGGCCTAATAGGAGCAACTCATGGAAACTCAAAAACAATACGGCTTCTTAGTAGACGCCAGTAAATGTACAGGTTGCAAAACCTGTCAGGTTTCTTGTAAAGACAACGCCGAGTTACCTGTGGGTGTTAACTTCCGTCGCGTGTATGAATACGGTGGCGGTGAGTGGGCGAAAGACCCAGAAACCGGTGTGGTAACTCAAAACGTATTTGCTTACTACGCTTCGATTAGCTGTAATCACTGCGTGAAGCCGGCGTGTGTGGAAGTGTGTCCTCGCCAAGCGATGCAAAAGCGCAGCCAAGACGGGTTGGTTATTGTGGATACCGACCTGTGTATTGGCTGTGAAAGTTGTGCAGAGGCTTGCCCATACGATGCACCGCAGATGGATCACGCTAAAGGCCACATGACCAAATGCGATGGCTGTTTCGAGCGTTTAGAGCGCGGCTTAAAGCCGGTGTGTGTTGAGTCTTGCCCAATGCGTGCGTTGGACTTTGCCGACATTAACGAGCTTAAAGATCAGTATCCAGAAGCCATTACGCCAAACTGTGCGCCGCTGCCAGACTCGTCGATCACTCAGCCAAACCTGATTATGATCAACAATCGATTAGCGAAGCCTGTGGGATCAGAATTAGGCCAAGTACTGAACCACGCCGAAGTTTGATCAAAGCTCGGCTTTATCGAGCCGACCGCTATTGAAAAGGGCATCGCAAGATGCCCTTTTTGGATCGCACCGAAACGAGTGAGAACCCAAGGAGCCAATTATGGCTAGCGTATTTTCTTCAAGCCAACTGCATGATCTACAAGCGCAATGTAATGTGCTTTATCACTGCTTATATTTTCCACCAAGCACAAACTTGCTTGAGCAATTTCAACAAATTCATCTGGCTGAACAGTGGCCAGAAAGTGGCGAAAGCCAAGCCCGCGAGCGGGGCCTAACATTACTGGCACAAGCGCTACAGCAACCGCTGGACGCTCTATTGGTGCAAGTAAAGCGTGATTACAATGCCCTGTTTATTGGCCCTGGCGACATTAAAGTGATCCCATGGGGCTCCCCATACCTGCATGAAAAGCGGTTATTAATGGGGCCATCCACACAGGCATTAGGGGATTTTTATCAGCACCACGGCATTCGCATTCAAACCGAGACCAATGAACCTGTTGATCATATTGGTTTGATGCTCTCAACCGTCAGTGAGCTATTGGCCTTACAGCAACAAGGCTCAGAGGAAGATCAGCTGGCGGCTCAAGCAGCATTAAGTGCCTTACTTCGCGATCACCTATTACCTTGGGCAAGCCGCTTTTATGGTTTATTGCAAAGCCAAGCGGAAACCGAGTATTACCAAGCCATCGGCTGGTTAACCGAATCAGTTCTAGTGGCACTGCAGCAGCAATTGGCCATTATTCCTAAGCCATTACAACTGTTTTAGGCGGGTGTCTGCCCATCGCTCCTTGGGTATCAATAATGCTAGAATCGGCCATGAATAAGCTGGCCTGAATAACTTGTTAGGCCAAGCCCTAACACAGAGATAATGAGATCAATCAATGGTAATCAAAGTAAAACAAGTCGTCTTGTTGGCGGCAATTATGCTTGGCTTAAGTGCCTGTACTCCAGAGACGGGCAGCCAAGCTTGGTGTGAAATGATGGACAAAAAAGCCAAAGGAGACTGGTCGGCCAACGACGTATCGGATTACGCCAAACACTGTATTTTTAAGCAAAATAAAAACTAATGATGTGCGTCGCCTAAGAAAAACGGCGCCCGCAGGTTGAATTGAAATGCCACGTGCGAATGCGCCGTGGCATTTTTTATGGGGGAGGGCCGCCGGACTGATTAAAGCAGCGCTTGGGCTAGTGGCAGTAATTGCGATACCGGCACGTAGCCGCGCAGATGCTCAATAATCTTACCTTGGTGATTTAATATCAGTGTGATTGGGGTTGCAGGGAGGGTACCGAGTTGCTGCTGTAATGCGCCCCCAATTTGATAGCCATTATCGGTTATGCCCATTTTACGCCACGTTTTTTTAAGCCGTTGCTTATCCCCGTGCACCCCAATTGCGGCGATGGCGATAGAGGGGGTGGATGACCATTGTTGTTGTAACTCAAGCAGTGCATGACCTTGATGAATACACCAACTGCATTCGGGTTCAAACAATAAAATAAAACTGAGGTGTCCCTGCAAATGCCGCAGAGATTCTGTGCGGTTACGGTTCAAATTGTGGTGCTGAAAATCCAGAAAAAAGAGCGGCTCTTGAGCGGTGACTTGAGCGGAGGTGTGGGCGTTTGCCAGCGGTGTGCCAAGTAGCATGATGAGCGCTATGGCGCATAAGCGGCTGCATGCGATAAAGCACCTGCACGCGATAAAGCACCAGAGGCAATGTTTGTGAGGGGCACTGATGATGGTGGCTGGAGCAAGAGCGTAACGTTGTGGTGCTAGAATCATGGGTCGCCCTCGCAACAATAGGGTGGTTGGCTGTCAGTTATCAAAAAATCCAGCCACGAAAGGCTTACGTGAAGCCCATTCGCGGCTGGATGTTAAGTGGGCGACTGCTTAAAAGCGTGCTTTAAATCCCGCGTAGAGTTCACGGCCACGTAGCGGCCCCCAAATATAGCCGACGTCATAGCCACCATCGGCATCAAAAAACAGCGGTGATTCCCCCTCATCAACTTGGGTATAGTTAAATAAGTTATTAACCCCAACGTACGCGGTTAACGAGTCATTTAACGCCTTGCTGAGTTTGAGATCGAGAGTCCAATATGATGGGGCTTTGGTGGATTTTTTGGAACTTTCGATGACTTGCCCTAACGCATCCAGTTGATTGTAACCTTCATAGCCATACTCGCTTAGATCGCGTGAGCCAATCCAAACAACATTGGCAAAGATATCCCAGCCGAACGCCATATAGTCAAAGTTCAATGTTAACCGTTCTTCTACTGGCGCAATGGCAAACGAGGATTTAAAGGCATCATCATAGAAGAAACCTTCAGCACTGAAGCCAACATTTAAGGCATCAGTAAGTTGGTAGTTTATTACCATGTCGGCCGCCACGACGGTGGCTTTTTCATCCAGCTGGGTTAACAGGGGAATGCCCGCTTCCGTTTCATCCAGCATGGCAAGGTGCTCGACTTCAGTCCAAGCCACAGACGTGGTCATACTTAAGCCAAAATTGTCGTAGCTTAAGGCATAGCTGGCGGAAGTTGAGCGTTCTAGTTCCTCAATATCAATATCAAAACCCAATTCCGCATCTAAAACGCCGTGATCGGTTTCAAAAAAGGAGAGTGGGGCACGGTATCCGCGTCCGGCGGAGAGACGCGAGGTCCATTGATCGTTATGGCTATAACGAATGTCGATGCGAGGGGCAAAAATCGACTTGTCAATCTCCGTGCCCGGCTTACTCGGATCGATGAAATCGGCTTTGATGCTGTCATAACGCAGTGCCATGGCAATCTCTAAATTGGGGCTGGCTTGCCAGATGTCTTGCAGGTAAATACCGCGCATGGTGTAGTCAAAAGCATCAGACACATAATCTACCGAGCTTTCACCGCTTGAGCTTGAACGCATCTCCTCTTTGCGGTAATCCATCCCTGCTGTTAAAAGGTGGCGATCATTTAAGTAGTAACTGATTTTGCCATCGAAATACCACATGGTGTCTTCGGCGTAGTAGCCAAAACCTTCGTATAACGAGTCTTGTTGGTGATCAGAATAGCTGCTTGAAAGTGTAAAGTTCCAATCCGCTGACAGTTCGTGCAGCCAACTGAGCGAGATTTCATCGCGCTGAGTATGGATCCATTCGGTCGTTTCCCATGCATTGCCAATAAAGGCATTGTTGACGTTGTTATCGGCAAAGAGTTGCTCTGACTCCTGCCCATCGTAACGAGTTAAGACTGAGCCAATGCTGTTGGCCGTGCCATCGGCGTAGATTTGACCCAGCATTGGCCCACCAAAGATCTCTGAATCGACATTGGAGTAGCGGATCACCACGTTATCGCGTGGGCCGAGATCTTGCGATAAGCGGGCAGTGATGGTGCGGTTACTTTGAGAGGGAGACTCATTGACCCCATTGCCATCATCGTCGGCTTGATCTCGGGTATCGAACTGGCCAATTAAAGTGGCCCGGGTGGTTCCATCATCGCTGACGCCAGTGCCTAAAATACCCACTTTTTGAGTGCCATATTCGCCGCTGGAAACATCCACTTCCGCGCTGTTTTCGATGGCCGTTTGCGTGATGATATTGATGGTGCCGCCAATGGCTTCAGGAGCAATAAGAGAGGCACCAGCACCCCGAGCAATTTCAATGCGATCGACTCCCGTTGTTGGAATCGCATCCACCGCATAGTAGCCAGCAATCATGGCATGTACAGGCAGGCCATCCACTAAAATGGTGGTTTGTTCTCCGCGTAATCCGTTGAGCATAATGCGCTTAACGCCACACATAGAGCATTCATTGGAAACGCGTACGCCGGGGGTGTTGTTGATGGCTTCGGTTAAGTTAGGCGCGTGTTTATTTTCGATAAGCTCGGAGCTGACAAACTCCGTTTTCATGATGGTATCAGCTAAAACACCTGATTTTTCAAGACGCTGCCTTACACCATGAACTTCAATTACTTCCATTTCAGTGGCGTTAGCAACAGCGACTTCCGCTTGAGCTGAGACAGAGGTTAATGCAATTAATACTGCCATTGCACAGGCAGAGTGGGGGACAGCAAGGGCCATTCGAGTCATGATTTAATCCATCAAAAAAAAGACAAGAGAGAATTACCGGCTGCTAACGCTATTGATAATGGTTGTTAATTACAATTGAAAACCAAGCTGCTTTGGCAAAAGTGACTCTTTGTTTGATGATGGTCAATTTTTACGGGAACTTTTTATACAAAAAGGGGGATTTTGTAGGGGATATTTGAAAAAGGCACCGTAGACGGTGCCTGATATAAAACCGCCATAGGCGATTAAGCGTACAGAGTTTGATATAAACCTTGTTGTTGTATTAATTGGCTGTGCTGGCCACTTTGCACCACTTTGCCATCTTCCAGTACGTAGATGATGTCTGCCGGTAAAATTGCGGATAAGCGATGGGCCACAATTAAGGTGGTTCGAGTTTTTAAGAAGGTTGTTAATGCCTCTTGCAACTTGGCCTCGGTAAGGGAATCCAAAGCGGAAGTCGCTTCATCAAGGATCACTAATTTGGGGTCCATTAAGGCCATACGCGCAATGGCTAAACGTTGCCGCTGCCCCCCAGAAAGTTTCAAGCCTTGACGGCCTAATTGGGTCTCTAATCCCGCTTCTAGCTGTTGCACAACATCATCTAATTGGGCGATTTCTAACGCTTTCCAAAGCGCCTCATCACTGAAACCGGGACGGTCGAGTGTGAGGTTATGGCGCAGTGTGTCGTTAAAAATGGTGGGTTGCTGCAACACAACCGCACTTTGGGCACGCAAGGTCTCATAGCCCATCTCTTCAATGGGGCTGCCGTTAATTAAGATATCACCGCTGTTTTTCTGGTACAGGCCTAATAGCAATTGAATTAAGGTGGATTTACCCCCACCCGATGCCCCCACTAAAGCAACGGTTTTCCCTGCAGGGATCACGAGACTGGCGTCATCCAACACTTGTTTTTCGTCATTATAACGGAACTTAATGTTTTTAAATTCAATGGCTAAAGTGGATTCTTTCAAGGCTGGGTGTTGCTGATTTTCCTGCTGTGGTGACTCCTCTAACGCCATGAGTTTATTTAAGCGTGTCATCGAGGCCTTGGCGCTATACCAAGAATATTGAATATTCAATAACTCTTGAATTGGCGTTAGCATAAACCAGAGATAACCAAACACCGCAAAGATCTCACCGATCGACAGATCGCTGGCCAGCACCATTATCATGGCGGCCGCTCGGAATACCTCAAACCCCAGTAAGAACATTAAAAATGAAAGGCGGCTTGCGGCATCCGCTTGCCAAGCATAGGTATCGGCGTCTTTTCGAATCGCCTGTGCGTCATTTTTCAATCGATTTAAAAAATGTTTTTCACGGTTTGCAGCACGTAGCTGATATAAGCCATCTAAGGTCTCTACTAAACGCTGTTGGAATCGTTCAAAAGATTGATTTTCATGCTTTTTTAATCTCTGTACATGTTTTCCAAGGTACTGAGATAAATAAATAATAACCGGATTAAGCAATAAGATGAATAAACCTAAGCGCCAGTCCAACCATAATAAAATGCCCGCAATACCAATAGCGGTTAATACACTTACAACAAATCGGCTGAGCGTATTGCTAATAAATCGGTCTATGGTTTCAACATCGGTAACTAAATGAGCCGATACCCCACCGCTGCCATGGCTTTCAAATTCTTTAAAGCTAATACGGCCAACTTTGTCTAATAAATATTCACGAATATCACAGGTTAGCTTTTTTGATACCAAGGTGAATTGGCGCGTTTGCAATATATTTAACCCCTGACTCACAATTCTCATCAAGATAATGGCCAGTAGCATAGTGGTAATATAAGCGGTTGCCGTATGCAGTGATTCTGGCAGCACTTGAGTCAGTAAACGAATGGCATTGCCGGGTTGGTCTAGGAGCACCTCATCGACCATCATGGGCAGCAATAGCGGGATCGGAACGCTAATAAAAGTGGCCATAACGGCCAGAATATTGGCAAAAACGAGGCGCATGCGATGCTGCTTTGCCTGTTCCCAGAGCCAAGAAGAAGATAAATGGAGTTGCTTTGGTTGAGCCACGTTCGCCCCTGTTATTCCAAGTAAAGCAAAAAAGGGATGAGGCTAATACCTCATCCCTAATGCATCAATATTGATGGCCAATAATTAGAAGCGGTAACTTACATCAACGCCAATATTTCGGCCCGTCTCGGTTCTGCGTTCTAACCCTTGGGTGTTGGTTAAACCAGATAAACGCATGTAATCCCAATACTTCTTATCGGTTAGGTTGAACACCCCAGCGCGTACGGTAAGCTGGTCAAGTGGTTGGTAATAGGCCGTTAAGTCCAAAGTGGCATAGCCAGGGGCATCAAGTTGAGTAGAGCTTGTTGGTGCCCAGTCACTGCCGGATTTAGCCGCCACGGCTTTGAGCGACAATTGGCTACCGTACACACCACTTGGGGCGTCATAGCCAAACTTTAGGTTGCTCGAAAGCGGGGCAACGCTGTTGATGGCATTGCCGGTGTCTTTGTCACGCCCTTTGGCCCAAGCCACATTAAAGCCTGCGCTGAATCCCGCTGGCATCGACATCAATTGGGCTAAATCCCAATCGGTTTTAAATTCAATACCGTAAATTTCAGAACTATCGATATTCAGGGTTGTATAGACATTAGTTCCGAGATCAGGCGCATCAATTTTAGTCATCTCGAAAAAGTTTTTATAGTCGTTGTAGTAACCGGCTAGGCTCAGCTTAGTGCTGGCACTGTTAAAGCGCAGCCCTACCTCATATGAGAGGCTCTCTTCCGGCTTCAGATCTGGATTGGCAACAATAACCGCACCGGTGCTATAGCCGTAATATAAATCTTGAAGTGTTGGCGCTTTAAAACCTTGGCTGATTTGAGCGTAAGTGCTAAAAGCGTGATTCCAGTGATAGACCGCACCCAAGCGACCAGTGAAGGCGTTGGTACGCATGCCATAGTAACGTTTATATTGTTCGTCTTCTTCTTTATCTTTATTGTGTTTGCTGTTGTCTGGTGTGGCTTTATAACCGTCGTAACGTAAGCCTGCAGTAACCACCAACTTTTCATCCGCCAAGAACATCTGGTCTTGCACAAATACGCCCCATTTGGTTGAGGTGGCGTCCGGCATACGAGTGGTGTTTTCCACGTTAGTATTTTCGGTTAAGTTGTAGGTGATTTCGGTTACCTTAAAGTCGTTATGCACCCAGTTGGCGCCGTAGCTGATTTCGTGATAACCGTGGTTGAACTCGAGCCCTTTAAATAACAGCAAATCTGCTTGCCAAGAACGATCATCCATAAAATAATGACGACGGCGTTGATAATCAAAATCGTCATTTAGATACCGATCGTCGTACTTATCTTGTTGGCTCTGACTATCTAATAATGCCACTGACCATTGCAACTCATCAAAGGCACAGCAACCGCCCAACCATTGGTGTTCGAGGCTCGCTCGATAGCGTCTATCATTACTGATGCTTGATACATTGTAGTAATATAAATAGTTTTCATTGGACAATCTTGTCTTGCTGCCTTCTTCGGACAGCAATTGGCGCTCTAAGCCACGGCTAAAGTATTCGCCAGTGATGCCAATGCGGTTTTGGTCATCCAGTTGGTAATAGGCTTTGGCCAAATAGTTATTGGAATGGTAATCACTTGGGTCGGCCTTGCCGCGGTCTGGTCCTATGCTGTTATCGTTACTGTGCGTTTGTTCCGCATGGCCATTACGGTGGGTGTAAATCAGCAAGGTTTCCAGATCGCCGCTGCGATTGGCGGCTTCGGCCGTGACTTTGTAGCTGTCGTCTGCACTGGCATAACCGGAGTGCACATTAAAAGCGGAGCCATCGCCATCACCGAGCAGATCCGCCGGATTTTTGGTGCGTAAAATCAGTGCGCCACCCAAAGCATCGCTGCCATATAGGCTAGAGGCTGGCCCTTTATTTACTTCTAAGGTCGCCAGCGTATCCAGCTCAATGCCGTTGTTGTATTTTTTGCCTTCAGACCAATCCGGTGCGTAGCTGCTTGGCAGTTCAATGCCATCCACCATGGTTTTTACGTAGTTGCTGTCGCGACCACGGATATTTACCCCAGCCAGACCAAAACGGCCATCGGTAGAGAGTGACACGCCCGGTTCATCGGCAAACACTTGCTTTAGGTTTTGTGCTTGCGCTTTTTCTACATCGGCAGCAGATACCGCCACAACCGAAGCGGACACATCACGAATGTCCTGCTCAGTACGAGTGGCCGAGACCACCATTTCTTGCATAAAGTAAGTTTGTTGGTCGGTTGTTTCAGCGTTTGCCATCGCATTGTGGCAGCACAGTAAACCAATGGTAATGGCGAGTGGTGTACGTTTCATGGTGGTATGATACTTAAGATGAAATTAAAACGGTGTTACGAGCTTAAATAAGCAAGTTACTTAACAAAGTTGTTGCTGTAATGCTTTGAACAGCTCAATTTGCTCTGGGAATAATTGACGGCGTTTATCACGGCCTAAATACACTTTAAACATGCATTCACCAGAAGCAGTAAAGAACGCCATGTAGTAGCTTTCCATGCCGCGGAAGGATTTAGAAACAAAAGAGATGTCGGTAATTAAATCGATGCGAAGGTGGCCATGAAGTTGCCCCTCTTTGCCCATTAAGTTGTAAAAACCGTGGGCAATTTTGCCTTTTGGAAAATCGGCTTTTACTTCAAAAACAGAGCCGGCGCCGATAATGATGGTCGTTAGGCGACCCCAAGTCGGTAATAACCCCAGGATCTGCTCTGCGTGCTCACCGGAAGTATGGGCAGCCACATCACTTGGCAGTGCATGGGTGATGGCGGCTTCAGAGGCACCGAGTTCTTCCGCCATGCTCATTACTGGTAAGCCTGGGTTCTCGGCGTACATTTTCGCAACTTGTTCTTGAATTGTTGACATAACAAACTTTCCTTAAATCATTTACCAGTAATTTGGTTTTTTTGTAAAACGTCAATCAGCACCTGCAGCAAGGTGGTTGACCAAAATTGGCCAGCAAGCGTGAGTGATAAATATTGATGGCCGCCTTCAATGGCAGGCGTGCCGCTGAGGGTAACTAACCCATTGGTTTGCCATGCTTCAAATAACGGCATTAAAGCGCCAAATGTATTGCTACCGGTGGCTTTATTTAATGCATGACTGGCTAATACACCACGGTCAAATGCGGCTTTCACACAAGCTGAAACCGCTTTGTTATCGCCGGCGCGCAACAACATCGGCACGGGGTGCTGGCGTGCCGCAATAGCTTTGCAGTAATCGTCTAAATTGCGGGTTTGCATCATCTGTAGCCCGCCTACGTTGCCGCCGCCACCTGCGCCTAATGGCATGATCTCAGCGGTGGTTTTGGCCAGCGTGTTGTAGATGCTGCGCTCGCGGTTATCCCGTGCCCAGTGGCTGTTGCTTAGGCGGCGTTGATTATGGCGCGCCATAAATTCAACCCCTAAAGCATACATGCCAGCTTTGGCTTGAGTATCGCCAGGGGCGGGCAGTTTGCCTTGCTCGATCATGGTGGCCATGGGCATGCCTTGCATCTCGATCAATTGATACAGATCGACCCCATGTACGCCACTGCTGAGGTAATCGTTTAGATCTTGTTGCCAAATATCGATGGTTTGATGTGGCAAGCCAAAAAGCAGATCAATCACAATTGGGGCAGCGTTGTATTGAACAAATTTATCCAATTGGCTGAGTACCGTTTCACGATCATCCAAGCGCTTAGCGCTGCGACGTACGTGGGTATCAAAGCTTTGTACCCCAAAGGAGAAGCGATTGATGCCGGCTTCAAGGGCGGCTTCAAATTTGTCTTCACCCAGACGATTAACGCGACCTTCTAAGGTAATTTCACAGTCGGGCGTTAAAGGAAAGTGGCGTTTAATTTCAGCCATGATCCGCTGGATTTGAGGCCCAGTTAAGTCCGTAGGCGTGCCGCCGCCCAGATAAACCGCTTGAAACGGCGCTGCGGTTGCCCATGCCATTTCGCCTTTCCAGCGGATCTCTTCGCAAAGGCTATCAACATAGCGCTCGATGAGATCTTTGCTTGAAGCGTGTTCAAAAAAGTTACAAAAGGTACAACGAACACGGCAAAACGGAATATGCAGATACAAACAACGGCTGCTACCAAGCGCAACAGTGGGGTTTGTGTAGGCTTGCATTAAGGCTTCTTGTGCCTGATGCGGTGGGATCATGTTGGTCATGCCACCGGCATGAGCACTGCGTTTTTTAGTAAAAGCAAAACGTAACGGATCGGGTGAGTTGTGACCAACAACCTGTGGATCCAACAAGTCAAACTGCATCGGAACTACTTATAGAAACAAATTTATAATTGGAGCCGCATGGTAATTAAATAGAATCAGAGCGCAACTGATAACCAATATCATTATCATTATTGCGATCTTGATCTTAAAAACTCAAGTGAGAGTTGATCTCACTTCCGCTCATTGTCAGTATATGGCCATCTGCAGCTTGGTAATGTCTGCTATTTATCTCCTCTTATTCTGGTTAAGTTCGTTTGATGGTTTACCGCTATTTAATTGGTGCCGGAGTCTCGCTGGTATTACACGCTGCTTATTGGATGTATACACCATCGTCAGAGCCAATGGCTCTGACGATGGATGAAGCGGCTGCAATGAATACCCTGTTTGCGCTAATGGCGGCTCCTGCGGCCATTATTGAAACGGCTGAAACGGCTGAAACGGCTGAAACGGCGCCAGCCGAGCCAGAGCCGGTCATTGAGCCAGAAACCAAACCGAAGCCAGAGCCCAAAGTGAAACCGGTTGTGCCGCCAAAACCCAAACCTGTGGTTAAGCCAAAACCGGTCGTGCCGCCGGAACCTGCACCGACCCCAGTGGAAACACCACCAGTCGTTGCACCTAAGGCTCCAGAACCCATAGCCCAAAAGGCTCAGAATGAGTCTTTTTCTTCAGCGGCCAGTTTGCCTCCGCTGGCGCAACAGCCGACATTTAAAGTCAACCCAACTCAGCCGGATTACCCTCGTTCTGCACGTCGTCAGAACCAAGAGGGCACGGTGGTGATTGAGGTGTGGTTGGATGAACAAGGTCGGCAAAACAAACAGGTTATTGTGCAAAGTTCTGGGGTTGCTGCTTTAGATAAAGCCGCTTTAGCGGCCGTGGCAAAGTGGCAATTTAATGGCAATCAGATTAATGGCCGAGCAAGCGTTTCCAGAGTAAGAGTGCCGGTTACATTTAAGCTTAAATAATAAATTTATCAGGTAATTGTATGTCGCTTATTGATTTTTTAGACCTAATTCGAGGTCAATTAGGCTTAATGTTTTGGCCTTTAACGGTGCTGTCGGCCTTGTTAGTGCTGCTTGTCACCGAGCGTATTTTATTTTTTCTTTTAAATTTGAGAACCAATCATCGTGCGATTCGCGCCTCGTTGTACGAATTGGAACTCGACGATGAACAGATGCTTGAGGCGTACTACCAAAAGCACCGTAATGATAAAAATTTGCTCACCAAGGGGCTGTGTATGCTGATCCATCACCGCCACTTTGATAAATCGTTACGTGAAGATGCCGTAAGCCTGTGGTTGCAAGAAAAGCGTCGGCAATTTTTAGGCAGTGTTCGTGTGTTGCAGTTCATTGGCGTCATCGCCCCGTTGTTGGGGTTATTAGGAACGGTTCTAGGGTTGATTGAGATGTTCCGTGGCGTTGCCGCCATCCAAGGCGCTGTTACCCCCGCGCAACTGGCTGATGGCTTAGGGCTTGCCATGAGTACCACCGCAGTTGGTTTGTGTTTGGCGGTGCCGGCGATTACGAGTGCGCAGCTGTTTACGTTATGGGCCAACCGCACCATCGACTCAGCCGAATACGTACTGAACCATTTTAATTTGCATTTAATTGGCGTAAGCGTTGAACAATCGCCATGCCGTGCCACAAGCAGTAACGAATCTTGTCCGGCGACCACTTGCAGTAAACGTTGTGACTCTGAGCCACAACCGACGGCAGCGCGGTAATCGTTATGATCCGTTCTCGGCGCCCGCAGGATGACGATGGCCTTAATCCTGATTTAACAGCCCTTATGGACATCATCTTTATTGTGATGGTGTTTTTGTTGCTCAGTGCCAACATTCAAATTCAAACATTGGATGTCACTTTGCCCACCACAGAGCAAAGCCAAGCACTGGCACCGCAAAGCGAGGCAGTAGTTTTAGCCATTAGTGTCATCAACGATGAGGATACTTGGGGCTTACAAGATCAACAATTTAATGATTGGCAACAATTTAGCGAAGCGTTTTTAGATGCCTTGGCTCGTGATCCAAGCGCATCCGTCATTATTGCCTGTGATAAGCAAACGAATGTAGGTAAGTTACTGAGGTTGGTTGAATTTATGCAGGTTAATAATATCCAAGCAACGAATATTATGATGGAGGGTGCGTAAATGGCATCAACAAATTTCTTGGCCACGGCACTGCTTGGTTTAGCGGGCTTTTGTGCTTTTTCCGTACAAGCAACCGAATCGCCTCGCATTATTAGTGCGGGTTCTACCGTAACAGAAATGCTCTCTGCGTTAGGCGCAGAAAAGTATTTAGTGGCCATTGATCTAACCAGTAAAGCGGTGATCGAAGACACCCAATTGCCGATGGTGGGTTACCACCGCCAGTTGGCAACAGAAGGGCTGTTGTCACTCTCACCAACCCACCTGTTAGGCTCGGACGAAATGGGACCGGAAAATACCCTGCATCTGCTGCGTTCCGCTGGCGTGCAAGTTGAGGTGTTTCCTGCCAGTGACAGCCTGAGCGATTTTGATGCCCGCATCGATGCCTTAGCCGCACTGACGCACACGCAAACCAAAGCGGAACAAATTAAAGCCACCGTTCAGCAGCAAATTACGGAAATCTCTGAAAATCTGCCGGCTCGTGCGCCACGGGTGATGTTTATGATGGTGCAAGAGGGGCGGCCGATTTCGGTGGCAGGTGCGGAAACCACCGTAGATACCATCATTCATATGGTCGGCGGTGTAAACCCCGTTGCGGCCCACAGCACCAGCTTTAAACAACTTTCCAGTGAAGCCATCGTTGAGATGCAGCCAGAAGTTATTTTACTGGCAGAGCGCACCTATAACGCATTAGGTGGCGCTGCGGGTTTGGTACAACAGCAGCCTTTATTAGGGTTAACCCCAGCATTGCAACAACAACAGGTTATTGCGATCCCAAGCGCGGCCATTCAAGGGGGCTTTGGCTTAGCCAGTTTGAGCTTGGCTGAGAAGCTGCATCAGCAATTATTGGCGATTGCTGCAGAATAAAGGCCAAGTTAGATGGAACACTCCTTTAGCCAGCGGGTTCCGCTGCAATTTTTAATTGCCAGTTTCAGTGTGTTGCTTTTTTTAGCGGTGGCCTGTTCGGTGGCATTAGGGCCGATGGACATTCGCGTTCAAGATGCGCTTCAAGTCTTACTGCGGCTTGAATCGACCTTGCCGGAATACGTTGCGGTTATTATTCATGAAGTGCGCTTGCCGCGTACCTTATTGGCCATCGCCGTTGGGGGGTTGTTGGCCATGTGTGGTGCGGTGATGCAAGGGCTATTTCGCAATCCGCTGGCAGATCCCGGGATCATCGGGGTGTCTGCTGGGGCTTCGCTTGGGGCGGCCATTGCGATTGTGGTGTTTGGCGGTTTAATTGAACACACTGCCTTTCTTACCATGGGTACAGTGCCGGTTTTTGCCTTTATTGGCGGCGCGTTAACCACCTTTGCGGTTTACTACCTCGGCACCAGCGCCAATGGCACCTCTATTACCATTATGTTATTGGCAGGGGTTGCTTTAGGCGCCATGTCTGGGGCGGTAATGGGGCTTTTGAACTATTTTGCGAACGACCAAGCGTTACGCGATCTTTCGCTGTGGTCGATGGGCTCTTTAGCGGGCGCCAATTGGGATAAGTTAACCTTGGCGTATGGCACATTACTGGTTTTAGGTATTGCCTTTATGCGCTTGGCCAAACCATTAAACGCCTTATTGCTCGGTGAAGCAGAAGCGCGCTACATGGGCATTAATGTTCAGCGTTTGAAAGTGGCTTTAATCTGCTTAGTTGCGGCGGGTGTAGGCGTGACGGTTGCGCTTTCTGGTATGATTGGTTTTATCGGTTTGGTTGTGCCTCATATTGCGCGCCAATTTACGGGGCCTGCGCATGAGCGATTAATACCGGTTTCGCTCTTTTTAGGGGCCTTTTTATTGTTGCTGTCGGATATGATTGCCCGTGTTATTGCGGCGCCACTGGAGATCCCAGTGGGCATTATTACCGCCGCTATTGGTGCGCCATTTTTTGTGGTATTGCTGCTTAAACAACGAGGACGGTTAAGTTAATGGCCCTCTCAGTTTCGAACGCCAGCCTTTCATTAGGCGGTAAAACCTTGCTTGATGACGTCTCAATTCAGTTTGAATTAGGGTGTTTTAGCATGATTTTGGGGCCGAATGGCACCGGTAAAAGTACGCTGTTAAAAGTGATTAATGGCGAACTGGCCAAATCCACATCAGTGACTTTTTATCAGCAAGAGCGGGCCAGCTGGTCCTTGCCGGAATTAGCCCGTTCGGTGGCGGTGTTACCTCAATCAAGCAGTCTTAGCTTTAATTTCACTGTGCAAGAAGTGGTGGAGTTAGGGGGGTTAGGGCTCTCGGCAACGCGGCAGCAGTTGACTGAAATTGCTCAGCATAATATGGCACGTACCGGTGTGGCTCATTTGGCGGGGCGAGCTTATCCTAGTTTGTCCGGCGGGGAGCAGCAGCGGGTACATTTGGCGCGGGTATTAACGCAAATTGCGCAATCGCCACAGGCGCCGATCTTGATGCTGGATGAGCCAACCTCTGCGCTGGACATTGCCCATCAGCATCACACCTTGTCGTTACTGCAACAGTTAGCGCAAGAGGGCGCGGGGGTGGTTGCGGTGGTACACGATTTAAACTTAGCCTCGCAATATGCGGATCGGCTGGTGCTCTTAAACGGTGGTAAAATCGTTGCGGATGGGCAGCCGCAGGAGGTACTGAAACCGGAAATTATTGAAGCCGTGTACCAATATCCTGTGAACGTTATGCCTCACCCAGAACTGAACTTCCCGATGGTGATTGCTTAAATTCAACGTTAGCCCATGAGCGTATTATTGCCTGCGGCTTATCATCACTTAAATAACGAATACCAACCGCGGCTTTTGCGTTTTTATTAAACTAAAAAAGCTTAAGTCGCATTGTCAATTCGCTTGCATTTTTACTCGCTATCGACAGTAAGTCGCCTTCGAGATGTAGCCGCCTAAGGCGCACAAAAAAGGAAAGACCCATGGATAAAAATGAACGCTTAACCAGCCGTCTCTTACCAGAAATGGACGAATTTAAGCATACTCAGCAAACCTTATTGGTGGCTTCCATCAATGCGGATAACCAGCCTAACGTCAGCTATGCACCTTATGCGCTAGCGGATGGTGGTTTTTATATCTTAATCAGCGACATCGCCAAGCACGGTCAAAACCTTAAGCATCATCGTGCCATTTCGGTGATGATGATTGAGGACGAGCAGAAAGCCAAATCCATCTACGCCCGTAAGCGCTTAACTTTTGATGTAGAAGCGACCTTAATCGAGCGCGATCACCCAGATTTTATTGTTGGTACTGATGCCTTAGTGGCACGTTTTGGTGAGATTGCTGAGAATTTACGCAGCCTGTCTGACTTTAATTTGTACCAATTGCGCCCACACAAAGGGTTATTCGTAAAAGGTTTTGGTAAAGCGTTTGAGATCACCGGTGAAGATTTAACGAGCATTCATTGGTTGCAAGGCAATGCGCATAAGAAAATTGCCGACGCCGCAGAGTAAGCGGTTACGGCCATTCCAACGAAGCCTTAGAAATCGGCCGACGAACCCAGCAATAACAACGCCCCACGCATGTGGGGCGTTTTTCATACAACCAACTTACCGGAAACGCGCGTCATCAGGCCGCTAAAGGGGGCTTTGTCGCGGGGTCAATGCCCACCGGTTTAAGTCTACGCCGCTGCCTAAACGGTCGATGACATCAATCACTAATGGGGTTACCGCCATGGCCTGTAAACGCTTAGTTTGCGCTTCGTTTGGGGGGCGCTCTAGCAATAGAGTCATGCCTTTGGGGTTTAAAGCAGCCAATTGCTGCCAATGGGATTCTTGCCATTGATCTAAGGTTGGCTCAATGTGGCCACGTTGGTAGAGATTGTAGCCAAATACAAAATCATCCAATTTTGAGCCAACCACAATAACCTGTTCCACATCCTGCTCAAACAACCAATCGTTGTTTGCCAGTTCCAAGCGGGCAATGGCTTGCAATAATTGTTGTTGGTTGTTCTGGAGCAGGGCTTGTTGTTGTGGGTATAAGGCTTGTAGATCTCGACCGATGAGGGTGCTCATGGTTTTAAGGTTGTTGAGATTTAGCCATACAAACGGGCTGCTTTGGCCTGTCTCATTCAACCGCAGCGCCACGCCAATAGCATTGGGGTGCTGAGGATCGGCGCCATCAATGGCCACCAGACGAATGTTATATTGGCGCAGCAGTGGGTAGAGCGGATCGACCGGCCAAATACTGGCCAAGTGCACCAATGCGTCTGCTTGGGAGGCCCACTGCTGCGCTTGTTCGTTGGCAACGCGGCTGTTTAACCAGTTGGGAATGCGCGCCATGGTGTATCGTGCCGGTGGCAGATAATGGGCAGAATGCTCGGTGCCTTGCAGCAGTTGCTCAGTAATAAAGTGGGTGGCGGGCAAATGGGTGATGACGGCGCTGGCGTAGGCGCTTGGTATTGCCCCCCCAAGTAAGCTGAGCAGTAACGCCAACCCCGCGCCAAGCACTGGGCGGTATGCGCGACGAGAAAAAAGCATAATCAATCCTTAATTAGGGCGCACGATGCGATAACCGGTTGCGCCAAGGAACAGCGTGGCAGCCACTAAAATAATGGCGGCACCAGATGGGACGGGCAGATTTAACTCCATTGGTAGCAAGGTTCCTAATACGCATGACAGGGTGGATATGGCGGCGCTACGGCGTACAAATTGGCTCATGTTGTTGCTCACTAAGCGCGCGGTCGCCGCGGGGATCAACAACAAGGCACCGACCAAAACCGCGCCGATGATCTTCACTGCGCCAATGGTGATTAAGGTCACCATAATCACAAACAGGTAATCGTAGCCGTTGTTGTGCACCCCACGCACGCGCGCAAGTTCAGGGCTAAGGCAGGTCATTAAAATGCGGTTAAAAGTGGGTAATAACAGCAGCACAATGCCGATGACAATGAACGCTAAGCGAATAATGTCTTGGTCGTTAATGGTTAAGATGGAGCCAAACATCACATTTTCTAAAATATGAATGTTGATTTTACGAGCCACATACATCAACAGTGCTGCACCCACAGCCAACGCGATGGATAAAAAGACCCCAACTAAAGTGTCGTAGGGTACTTGGGTACGGTTACGCACATAGTGCAGTAGCAGGGCAAAAATCATGCAAAAGCTGAATAAACCGATGAGCGGGTTCGTGGCCGGCTCGCCCAGCAAAATGCCAATGGCAATGCCCGTTAATGCGCCGTGTCCCACCGCTTCGGAGAAAAACGCCAGTCGTTTGGCTATCACTAAGGTGCCTAGCGCCCCTAATAATGGGCCGAGGATCACCGCGCAGATGAGCGCATTAATTAAAAAACCGTATTGGAAACTGCTGCTGAGCCAACCTTGTTGGACAAGGGCGTAGATCGCCTCACGTAAACTCTCCATTAGGCCTCCTGCGAGTGATGCACAAATTGCATTTGCTGCAGCTGCTCAAGTTGCAATTCTTGTTGATAGCGGCGGTTTATCAAATGAATTTTGGGGTTGGGCAATTTGCTGATGGCCACCGGATCATGGTGTACGGCCAACAGCGTCACCCCTTGTTGCAATTGTTCATCAAGCAATTGGTCAATAATCTCTATCCCTTGTTTGTCCATACCGGTGGTGGGCTCATCTAACACCAGTAGGTTGGGCGCATCTAACAGCGCTTGGGCAAACAACACGCGTTGTTGCTCACCGCCAGAAAGTTGCCCCATGCGGCGTTCGGCGCGGCTGGCCATACCTAAGCGCTCTAGTTGGGTCATTGCTTTCTCGCGTGCCCGTCGATGGCCCCCTAAAAACAGCGGTTGGCGGCTTTGGCTTAGCAGCATAAAGTCCATTACGCTGAGCGGTAGGCTGTATTCAAACTGGGCTTTTTGAGGTACGTAACCGATGCGATATTCCCCATGAATTTGAATATCGCCTTGAAACGGCGTTAGCCCTAATATGCTTTTGAGCAACGACGTTTTTCCACCGCCATTGGGCCCCACAAAAAGATGAATATGGCCGCCTTCAAGCGCCAAATTGATGTTATCTAAAATGGTGTCGTTACCGTATTGCAAAGATAACTGCTCAATAAAAATTGATGGACCCATTAAGGCGTACTCTGTGGAGGTAATTGGGCCGGTGCCCCAGCAGCAAAGCGTAAAGCTTGAACTAAGGTGGCTAAATTTTCTGCCATTTCAATTTCCACTTTATTGGCTTCATAAGGGCCGTGGGTTAAATGGGAAAATTGATAAAGTTTGATACCGGTACTGCGTTCGATGGTTTCAACAAAGCGATTGGGCATGTCTAATTCATAAAATAAAACATTAATGCCAGCGGCCTTGATGCGATCGATGGTGTCTTGCAATTGGCTGGCAGAAGGTTCAACCCCATGGGCAGGTTCAATTACCGTATCCACCTCGACCCCAAATTCTTGCAGTAAATAGCTGTAAGCATTATGGGTGGTTGCAATTTTTACATTGCTGGTATCAATATCGCTGAGCGCCTCACTTGCTTTACGCTTGTGAGCGCGCAGTACGCGGGCATAGTTGCGGGCGTTTTGACGGTACGTCTCAGCATTACTGGGATCTAACGCTCCCAATTCATTGGCAATGGTGTACACCTTTTGAATGGTGGTGCTGATCCCCACAAAGGTGTGTGGGTTAATGGCGCCTTCACCCACGGCGCTGCCCATGGCAGGTAGTAGGGCAACATCTTGGTTAGCGTAGATCACCTTTAAATTGGGATCGGCCGCAGCGGCGATAACGTGCTCAGCAAAATAATCGTGGCCAATGCCGTTAAGTACAATGGCATCCATCTGTTTTAAACGTTGCAGATCTTGTGCCTGAGCTTGGTAACTGTGCGGGTTAAAACCGGCATCCAGCAGCGGCAATATAGTGGCTTTATCGCCAACCACATTCGCCACATAAGAGTAATAGGGGTGGAGCGTAATACCAACAACCAACGGCTTGGGGCTGGCACACACCCAGCTGCTAAACAGCAGTATGGTTAAGGCGAATTGTCGCATCATAACTTGGCTCCTAAGTCAAAACGCACGCGTTGCCATTGGTGCTCGAGATAATGGCTTAATGGCGGGTGAAAATTGGCATGGCGTTGGGGTAAAAACCAGATTTGGCGGTTGGCGGCATCGAGCAGCAGCGACCATTGTTGGTTATGCCCTAGATAGACGCCAGTTAAAGGTTGATGCCATTGCCATTGGGGATCTACAAAGGGAGCAATAAATTCATCCGCAAGCTCTGTAATCAATGGCCAACGATGCTCTTGCTGCTGGTAAAATTGCACCTCTTCTAAAGCGATATTCAGTTCACGCAGGGCAGGCAATTGGGTCTTGGACAGTTGCTCAACGGCTATCTCATTGGCCGCAACGGCAGCCAAGATGCTCGGGGCTTGATGGTAGGGCAATGCGATGGCGCTGAGTAATAAAATCGCGCCAATGCCTAAAGCTAAATAGCGCCCTTCACGGGCGCCATTATCCGATTTTACATGGGTGATCATCCACGCTCCGGAATGTCCTGACCATCAATTTCAATGGTGCTTTCATGGGCAGGATCGTAATACAAGTAATAATCGCCTTCAGGCGCCTCAAAGCTCACTAATGAGTTTTGGTCGGTGCGCGCTTCTGCGATCAGCTGATCATCGTAATCATACAAGCCAACAAGGTAGTTGGTGGCATTACTGCCATCCGTCCAGCCGGTTTGACAGGTAATGATCCCTTTACTTTGCCAGCACTCCATTAAGGGGGAGTGTGCCCAAGCTAAGGTGGGCACACTGCAACTTAGAGCAAGGACACTATGGCTAATAAATTGGCGCAACATCATTATTTGGGCTGCACCTCTAAGGTTGTGTTAATGGTACCTGCACGCATGTCAGCTAAGGGGCTGTCGATGGCGTAGCGATATTCAGCCGCCAGTAAGTAACGGCCAGCAATTGGCGCGGTAAATACGGCGTCACCTTGGGCGTTGGTGGTGCTTTCAATCGCCTCTTGAGCCGCACGATACAAAGCCCCTTCACGGGTAATGTTGACGGTTAAGCCCTCTACGGGTTTGCCATCCACCAAATAACGTACGGTAAAGGCCTCACCGGCAATCAGGTCTGATGGGTGCGTAATAGGCAGCATTTCAAAACCTTGGTTACGCGCTTTGATTGGCGTTGGAGCCATCACCGTAATGTAACTTTCGGTTTGCTGAGTGCTCTCCAGCGTTTGAATGTTTTGAGCGCCACGCGGTACGTGGTTATCACGATCAATCTTATTCGCGCCGCGTCGGCCTCTATTGCCTTGACGGTCGGTGTAGATGGTCATGTAACGGGGGGCTTGGCTGTTCACCGTTACCTTGTGGGTACCTGCTTCTTCAAAATAAAAATCAAACACACTACGGCGTTTGCCACGTAAAATGTGATCAGGGCTAACGCTGGCACCGCTAGGGAGCAGCACGCGCGCATCATGGGCACTGGCTGGTTTATCCACTTGGAAGGCGGTGTGCGAAGCGGTGTAGTCAAAGGTGATCCAGTCTCCTTCTGCTTTGGAAACGCTAAAATGCGATGGCAACATCCATGTTGGGTGCGCGGCCGCAAGAGCGCTAAAACCCAACCCGAAAACGGCGGCTAATGCTGTTATTTTCATTGTTACTTCACCTGATAAGTTATTGTAATTGCGCCCAGTTCCGCTTGCGCAGGTAAGGACAGTTGTTGAGATTTTTGTGTTAACTGCAGCGGCTGGCGAATCAAGTCGCGGCCGCCATGCTCGCGGACGGCTTCGATGTACAGAGTGTACTGACCTTGACTTAAAGGCTTGCCCGCTAAATCCGTTAAGGGTGGTTTAATGCTGTGCGCGCCAATAGCGCGAGTGGCCGATGAGTAACCATCAATACTATCCACTTGATAGCGCCCAAATTTGCGATACCAAGTGCGGATGTCTTTTAACCACTCGGTTTGGCTACCGGTCCATAATGCCCACTGTGCAGCCATTTGGTTGTCTTCATTTTCTAGCCAAATGGCCACATAAGGGCGAGCTGGGTTGGCATCACCGGTATCGGCAATTTCCAAATCAATGGTTAATTGAGCAGAGGCGGGTACGGGAGCCGCCATGACGGAAGTACTTAATAGGGCGCCGGCTAAGGCGCTGATAATCAATTTCATGGTATGTCCTTAACGAGTCGACAGCATCAACAGCACGCTGAGTACGGCGCTGATCCCCGCCAATTTGAATAATTTCGGGCCTAAGCGACGGTTCGGTAGCACCAGCAGCAACCCACTAATAACAAACAGCACCATTAACAGCGCACTGATGTCGATAAGCAGTGACCAGAACGCGCCACTGTGGCGACCTTTGTGTAAATCGTTGAGCATGGCGATGACACCAGCATCACGCTCATTGACTTCCACCTCACCACTGACCAAATCAATAAAAATCGTGGCGTGATAGCCCGGCCCTTGCTGAGTCAGGCTTAATTCACCAAAACGCAACTGCTGTCCATGCCAATCGGTCAGCAATTCGAAATTTGCGGCAGCACCGGCTAACGGGTGCTGCTGGCGTACGTGCGCCAATAGTGCCTCGCTGTCCACACTTGGGCTGTGCTCAGAGCCGCCAACAAGGGCTTGTTGGTGTAACGACTCCGGCAATTGCCACTGGTTTTCGGTAATGTGTGGCGCACCAATAAACCACTCTGGGTGGTTGAGCGTAATGCCGGTAACAGCGAAAAACAGCGTTAGCAGTAACATCGCCATTGAAACGTATTGGTGGATTGCACGAGCAATAGGGATCAATGAACGAGGCATAGCAAATAAGGCGCACAATCAACGATAAATTAGCCACATGCTAACCGCGCAAATATTAATAAGAAAGATTCACATTTGTGCGCGCGCGTAATTTTTGAGTAGCGTCACGTTTTTGAATATCTACTTGAAAATACGACAATTACCATTTGAGTTGGTAATGATTCGCATTTAGGGTGTCGTGCGATAAATCATTGATAAATATTATTTTTGGAGTGAATGATGAAGCTTTCTCCGGTTTGTGTGGCATTAATGCTCGCTTCTGGCTCTGTGGCCGCGGAAACAACGGTCACCAGTAACATTGAACGCATTAGTGTGGTTGGTAGCACCTTTAATGATTACAAGCACGCCAGTGCTTCGGGGGCGATGCGAGGTGATATCAGCGTTATGGATACCGCACAATCGGTGGCCATCATTCCTGAAATCATTCTTGATGAGCAGCTGGCAACCAGTCTCGGTGATGTGCTTGCGAATGATTCGTCTGTTACCGCAGGCACCAAAAAATGGAACCGCGAAGTGTTCAGCATGCGCGGTTTCGAATTGAACTCCAGTACCGGTTATTTGCGTGATGGCAATCAGGTTTTTGCGCATTATCAACTGCCGATTGAAACGTTAGAGCGGGTTGAAGTGATTAAGGGCCCATCCTCTTTCTTGTATGGGTACAGCGCCCCAGGTGGGTTAATTAACATGGTGCCGAAAAAACCCACGGTCGATGGCCAAGTCGGGTTGGATTTTGATACCGACGACAACGGCTCTACCCGCTATCAAGTGGACGTGAGTGGTGCCTTGAACGATTCAGGCAGCGTGCGTGGCCGTGCCATTGTGGTAAAACAAAACGAAATCATGTCGCGTCAATACCAAAATGGTGAAAATCGAGAGCGCGACCGTTTATTAGGCTCATTTCAACTGGAAACGGACATTGGTGATTGGGGCACGTTAGCCCTGCATTACGATCGCACCGAAGATACCGCTGGCATTGATGTGGGTGGTTGGTTAGATGCCGATGGCAACCTGATTGGCGATAAAAAGAGGATCTGGGACCAACATTGGGCCTTTATCGACAACACTGCTGAAAACGTAGGGCTTTATTTTAATACCCATCTTACTGACAACATCCAATTAAAACTGGGCTATAACGACCAAACCTTTAAGCGTCAGCGGTTTGATTCTTCGCCTCAATACGCTGGATACAATGAGGAGGGTACTTACACCATTAAGCCGTTTGATCGGCACGATACTTGGGAGGTGAAAAGCTATTTCGCGGATTTTAGCGCTCAGTTTGACACGGCGGGTATTGAGCATCAGCTATTATTCGGCGCCAATGGCTTAGAGCAGAGCTATCGGCAACAGCGGGCATCAGGCAGCGAGACCACCGTCGACATTGGTTCCCCCGCTGATGTGGCAGATCTGAATTATCGTACTGGCACACCATCTAATAGCGGTTATGATTTTTATGGCGTTTATCTGCAAGACTTAATCAGCGTTACCGAACATTGGAAACTGTTGTTGGGGGTGCGCTACGACAGTTACAAAAATGAGAATACGCCGGCGATGAACAGCGATACTTGGTCGCCACGTTTGGGGGTTATTTATCAGCCATGGGATAACACCTCTTTTTACGTCAGTTATTCGGAGAGCTTTGAGCCGAAAGGCGCAGTGGGTATTAACGACGAAGATGCCAACAGCGGCATGGACTTAAGCCCAGAGATGGGGGAGTCGTTTGAAATTGGTGCCAAAACGGAGCTGTTTAATGGCCACTTACTGTTAACTGGGGCTTACTTCGATATTAAGAAAGTGGATATTTCACTGACACTGAAAGAATCGGATGGCTATGACGTGCCAGAGGGCTTTACCCAAATCACGACCCAAGGCGGTGAGCAACATCACAAGGGATTTGAGTTGGGCGCTCAAGGTCAGCTGAGCGACAACATCTTTGTGGCTACCTCTGCCATGTATCTGGATGCGGAATACATTCGCCACAATACCTTAGCGGGTAAGCGTCCAATCGATACCCCCGAGTGGAGCGCCAATGCGTGGACACGTTACGACTTTGATAATGGCTTAGCGCTCAATTTAGGCGCCGTTTATGAAGGCGAGCGTTTTGCAAACACAGCAAACACCATTACCAAAGACGCCTATTTGCGTTGGGATTTGGGTGCCAGCTACGCAATGAACTTCGCAGGTCAAGACGTTAACCTGCGTATGAACGTGGAGAACCTGTTTGACACCGACTACTTCGGTGGTGGCAGCAACTCCGAAGTAACCATTGGTGAAGGCCGTAATTTCCGTTTCTCGGTCAGTACTAAGTTCTAAAATCACCTCACGCGTTTTAATTCCACCTAGCCCCTGTTGCCTTTGGTCGCAGGGGCTTTTTATTAATAGGCGCACTGCGTTTAATGTTGGCTGATGCTGGCTTGTGTACTGCATTGCTGGATGTTGCAGCACTTAGCCGAAGAAGCGTGGCTTCTGCTGGTATCAGTGCAGGGTGCGAAGTACAATTTGGATTAGAAAATCTAATTAATTTGCCCTTATGTCGCGACGCCTGCCCCCACTTAATGCCCTCAAAGCGTTTGAAGCTGCTGCCCGTAACTTAAGTTTTACTCGCGCCGCAGAAGAGTTGTTTGTGACTCAAGCGGCCATCAGCCATCAGATAAAAGCACTGGAAGCACACCTTGGCCTAAAGCTGTTTCGGCGGCGTAATCGTTCGTTGCTGCTTACCGAAGAGGGCCAGAGTTACTTTCTGGACATCAAAGATCTGTTTACGCAATTAGCGGATGCTACCGAGCGCTTGCTGGCGCGCTCTGCCACGGGGGCACTCACAGTGAGCATGACGCCCTCGTTTGCCATTCAATCGTTGGTGCCGAAATTGGCACGCTTTGCCGAGGCGCACCCTGAAATTGATGTGCGCATCAAAGCAGTAGACAGAGAAGAGGACTCACTCACTGAAGATGTGGATGTGGCCATCTATTTTGGCCGAGGCAACTGGCCGGGGCTGCGGGCCGATAAACTGCGTTCCGAATCTTTTGTACCGTTGTGCTCTCCGCAATTGCTGCAGGGCAAGAAGCCGTTACGTCATGCCCTTGATCTAGAGCAGCACACCTTATTGCATGATTTAAACCGCCATAATTGGAAAGCATGGTCCAAACGCCACACCCAAGGGCAGTTGAATGTAAACAGTGGCCCTATTTTTAGCCATTCCAGCTTGGTGTTGCAGGCGGCGATCCATGGCCAAGGGGTTGCTTTGGGATCGTCGGTTTTGGCGCGCCCCGAAGTGGAATCAGGGCGCTTGGTGTGCCCACTGAATATGGTGCTCCCTAGTAAGAGCGCCTATTACTTGGTGTGTCATGAAAACCAAGAGGAACTGGGTAAAATTCAAGCGTTTCGAGATTGGCTGTTGCAGATTTTTGCCGAAGACGCCCACAGTGATTTGATCCCCACCGAGTTACCCGTATGACCTCTCATCCCCATGCAAACCGCTCCGTGAGCTGGCCAAGCTTAGCGAGAGTTGAGGGCGGCAGCCACCCCCAAGCAGTGTTGTTATTAGCACATGGCGCTGGGGCGGGTATGGATCATCCGGTGATGGCGCAATTGGCCAAGAGTATTGCCAGCGAAGCGCTGGCAGTGGTGCGGTTTGAATTTGATTATATGGTGGCACAGCGCAGCAGTGGCAAACGTCGGCCACCGGATAGGCTCGAAGCCTTGCAGCGCTGCTACGAACGCTGGATATTAGCGACCCAAGCGCATTACCCCAAGATCCCAGTGTTTTTAGCCGGCAAGTCTTTGGGTGGACGCGTGGCTTGCGTTTGCCTTGCCCATGCCGATCAACAAGTGAAAGGGGCCATCGCTATTGGCTATCCTTTTCATCCAGTAGGCAAAACCGAATCGCAACATTGGCGCTGGGCGCCATTGCAACAGCAGCAGCGACCAGTATTGATTTTGCAAGGCAGCCGAGATCCCTTTGGGAACGCCGCGCAATTAGCCGCATGGCCATTACCAGAACAGGTGCAATTACATTGGTTTGAACAAGGCGATCATAGCTTGCAGCCAACCAAACGCAGCGGGGCCACTCAACTGCAGTATTTGCAACAAGCAGGAGCGCTGATCCAGCAACATTGCGCACGCTATAACACGCCTGATTTTCCCATTTAAGGAGCAACAATGGATCGTATTTTTGGCTTAATTGCCGCCTTTGCCGGTGTCCTTGCCACAGCGTTAGGTGCCTATGGCGCCCACGGTTTACCCAGTAAAGTCTCACCGGCGTTATTGGCCGCTTTTAATACCGCAGTGCAGTATCAATTTGTGCATCTGTTGGCGTTGATGATGGTTGCTTTAGCGTGGCGTCATCGAGCTTGTCGCTGGCTTGTGGCTGCCGGAAGCTGTTTTATTGCTGGCATGCTGTGCTTTAGTGGCAGCATCTACTTATTGGTTTTGAGTGGCAGCAAAATTTGGGGGCCGATCACCCCCATTGGTGGTTTTTTATTAATGGTGGGCTGGGGCTTATTTGCTATTGCTGCCAGCCGCTGGGAGAGTCGTAAATGAATAAGGTTCTGCTGCATTGCCGGCCTGGCTTTGAAAAAGAGTGCGCCGCCGAGATCCAAGAACGCGCTGCAGAATTAGAGATCTATGGTTTTGCCCGGGTGTTAGCCCAATCGGGTTTTGTGATCTTTGAAGGTTACGGCGCGGACGATGGCAAGCAGTTAATGGATAATCTGGCCTTTTCCGAGCTGATTTTTGCGCGCAGTTGGTTTGTGGTGCAGGCGGAGTTGACTGAGATGGACCCGGCCGATCGCATTAGTGCGATTATGGCGCACGTCGACTTGTTGCCCAAAGCGGGCAAATTATGGGTGGAAAGCGGCGAGGGCGATGCGTATCGGGCATTGTTGTCATTTTGTCGTAAATTCACCGTGCCGCTGCGGCAAGCCCTGCGCAACCATGGGGTCTTAACTAAAACCGAGCGAGAGCGGATGCCACGGCTGCATCTTTTTTTAACGGACAGCGGTAATGGCTATTTGGGTTACAGCCGCTCTGATAATGGTTCCGCCCATTACATGGGCATTGAACGGTTGAAGTTTCCAAGCGATGCACCGAGCCGTTCTACCTTAAAATTGGACGAAGCGTTCAACGCCTTTTTAAGCCCAGAAGAGCAGGAAGAACGCGCCCACTCTGGTTTAAAAGCCGTCGATTTGGGGGCTTGCCCTGGCGGTTGGACCTATCAATTAGTGCGCCGAGGCATGTTTGTCGAAGCCATTGATAACGGCGAAATGGCCACCAGCTTGATGGAAACGGGGCAAGTTACGCATTACGCGGTAGATGGCTTTAAGCATCAGCCTATCCATACCAATAACCACTGGTTGGTGTGCGATATGGTGGAAAAACCAGATCGCGTTACCAGCTTAATGGCGCGTTGGTTTATTAATGGTTGGTGTCATGAGGCGATTTTTAACTTAAAGCTGCCTATGAAGCAGCGTTATCCCATGGTTCAAGAGTGTTTAACGCAGCTTTCTATGGCATTGCGTGAAGCGGGCATTCGCCATGAGATTAAAGCCAAGCATTTGTATCACGACCGTGAAGAGATCACCGTATACGTGCATCGCCGTAGCAAAAAAGCGGCGTAATGCGGCCGGTTTGTTTTACCTTATTTTTGCCTATTAGGAGCCTTTGATGCCGTTAACCGCCATCACTTTTTTTGAGCGTTTTGAAGCCGATATTTTATCGGGCAAAAAAACCATTACCATTCGAGACGCCAGTGAGCGTGATTTTGCCATTGGCAGTGTCGTGCCGGTTTCCACTTTTGAAGCGGGTCGCTGGTTTTGCGATATCAAAATCTTGGCTGTTACGCCCATCACGCTTGCCGCGTTGACCGAGCAGCATGCTGAGCAAGAAAACATGACATTAGCGCAGCTGGTGGCGGTGATCCGTGAGATCTACCCGAACGAGCAGCAATTTTATGTGATTGATTACCAAGTAGTGAGTCGTTGATTGGCGGCCAGTTGTGTGCCGCCTAGCTTGTTTTAGGCGGTGCTCGCTATAAAAAACGGCCGCAATTGCGGCCGTTTTTAGGTTTATGGCTGAGACTAATTGTGGCTGATGTTAATTTTAGAAAAACTGACATCGAAGCGTTCACCACTATAAGCGCTGTTACTGGAAAACTGGGGGTAGATCCCCGCTTTAAAGTAAAAGCCAAAATCGGTATTTAACCAGCTGTTATCTAAAGTAACGTTATTGCCTTTGTTGTCTTTAACTGCGCTACCCCAAGGCAGAGTTTGGGTGACGGCGTTGCTGCCATCCAGTGCTTGGGTCGTTAATACAACCGCCTCTGTTGTTACCTCAATGCGGTATTGCCACTCTACGCCCACGGCATAAGTTCCCAGCTCAACGCTGAACGGATCGCCGCTGCTGTAGTGTTGATTTAAGATGACGCGTACGGGTTTGCTGGCCCCTTCCCACATCAATTTAACCAATGCTTTGTCAATGTCTTTACCATGCACTTGGCCCACCACGACTTTGGGCTCTGAGATCACGTTTGCACTTGGGATGCTTTCAATCATGACGTTGCTGACCAAGGTATGGTGGGTGCTGCCGCTGCTATCTGCGATCCCCCAGCTATTGGTGTTGCCGCTGGTGCTGCAGGTGCCAGAGTTTTGATAATCGAATAACTCGCGTAATTCACTGCGAATATAACTGGTGTTTTCAGTGGTGGTGCCATACCCCATGTCGGCACGAAAATGCATGCGACCGTCTTGTACATCAAAAAAGTTAATGGACCCACTGGGGTAGTTGTAATTTAAAATGGCGTTGTTACTGAGGGTATCGTCCTCGTCGCCACAATGCGTCGGTAATACTTCGGCCGCTGAGGTACCGCCGCTGCCATACCAATCATTGCGGCTGACTGGTAGGGTAATTTTCCAATTATTGATATCCCAATCAACGCTGGCATCGTAGGGGGTTTCTGAGGTTGTTAATGTCTCGAATTGCACTTCAGAGAAGAGGGTTGAGTCCGCTTGGTTATATTGATTGTATACCCCCGCTTTAAAGTAGCTTAAAAGGTGGCTCCAATAGCCGATGTCGTAATTCACCTTATTGATGTCATTCACTTCAATCATCAAGCGGCTTTCGGCAATGCGTACTTTAAAGTCGGTAAAAGCGGTTAGATCCGCCTCACCCAAATTGATGCGCTGGTAAGCATTGCTGCAATCACTGCTATTGGCGTCGGCACTGCTACTGCTGCAATCAAGGGCATTGGTTTTAATAACCGCCCAATAATGGCCGTTTAAACCCTCCCGTTCCGATTCATAAGTGACCCGCAATAACGGGTGGGGGATGTAACCCTCCCCAGCGCTATTGGTGCCTTTGTTATGTACCTGCAACAGGGTAATTTCATCGCCGTCGGCTTGCGCTAACGTGGCTTCAATATCGATTGGCTGCAAACTGGCTTGGAGTGTGCGTTGCACACCGGCCTCTGTAATATCAAAGTTTTCTAATACGCGCAGTTCTGAACGGTTGCTGTAGCCACGCATGCGAAACACCAGCCGCTTTGTTTCCTCTTCGGCGTAAAAGTAATCATCGTAATAATCGATAAACTCTTCACCTTCGATTAAGTCAGATTTATTGCCATCGACGCCATCCGGATCGGAGCGTTGCAGCTTAGAGGCCAATAAGATGGCTTGGTATTGAGGATAATCATAAGGGGCGACTGGGGTGATTTCCGTTCCTTGTGAAGCGTCTTGGTCATTATTTGAGGAGTCGTTATCACTGCCACCACCGCACGCAGTCAAACTCAATGTACCTATCAGGCAAAAGAACCATTTTTTTTTGAAATTCATTACTTAGTCCGTTATGTCATACCATTTTCATCGTTGACGTTAGCACTAACGGTCAGCCGCACACAATTGGCCATAAGCCAGAAGCCGCAACTTGCGAAGTGCTTTATAAGAACAGCGCTGGCATAACATAAAATTTCAATACGATGCGACAAAATAGCCATTGAATAACAACGGCCTGTTGAAAAATCATAAGCCGTCCCCATCTTTGCTAAAACGGTTTTTAATTGCATGTTTTTCAGGAGAAACCCATGTCTGTGCAACAACAAACTCATGGCTTCCAAACCGAAGTCGCGCAACTGTTAAAGTTAGTTACTCACTCGCTGTACTCCAATAAAGAAATTTTCCTACGTGAGCTGGTTTCAAACGCGGCGGATGCAGCAGATAAACTACGTTATAAAGCGTTATCTAATGCAGAGTTGTATGAGGGTGACGGTGAGTTGCGTGTGCGGTTGTCGGTGGACAAAGAAGCGGGCACGTTAACCATTTCTGATAATGGCATTGGCATGACCAAAGAGGAGGTGATTACCCATCTTGGTACCATTGCTAAGTCAGGCACTGCAGAGTTTTTCAGCCATCTGTCCGGCGATGCAGCGAAAGACTCGCAGCTGATTGGTCAGTTCGGGGTTGGTTTTTACTCCGCCTTTATTGTGGCTGATAACGTAACGGTAAACACTCGCGCCGCAGGCAGCAGCCAAGGGGTGCAGTGGCAGTCTAATGGCGAAGGGGAATTCACCACCGCCGACATTGAAAAAAGCGGCCGTGGCACCGACATTGTGTTGCACTTAAATGCCGACGAACAAGAGTTCTTAGACGAGTGGCGCTTAAAAAGTTTGGTGACGAAATATTCTGATCACATCTCCATTCCGGTGGAAATGTGGCAAGAGGGCGAACCTGAGCGCGAACAAGATGGCGAAACCATTGCAGCCACAGAAGGCAGCTGGCAGGCGGTAAATAAAGCCACCGCATTATGGATGTTGCCCAAAGCAGACATTACCGATGAGCAGTATCAAGAGTTTTATAAGCACGTTTCTCACGATTGGGAAGATGCGCTCACTTGGTCGCACAACCGTGTTGAAGGGAAGCAAGATTACACCTCATTATTGTACATCCCAAGTAAAGCCCCATACGACATGTGGAACCGTGATAACAAACACGGCTTAAAACTGTATGTGCAACGTGTCTTTATTATGGATGAAGCCGAGCAGTTCCTACCACAGTACCTGCGTTTTGTGAAAGGCTTGGTCGACTCAAACAACCTACCACTTAACGTGTCGCGGGAGATCTTGCAGGACAACAAGATCACTCAGTCGTTGCGTACGGCCTTAACCAAACGTGTGCTTGGCATGTTGGATAAACTGGCCAAAGACGAAGAAAAATACAGCACTTTCTGGAGCCAATTTGGCAACGTCTTAAAAGAAGGCCCAGCCGAAGACATGGCCAACAAAGAGAAGATCGCCAAACTGCTGCGTTTTGCCTCTACCCATAATGATTCGGCGGCTGAAAGCGTGAGCCTAAGCCAATACATTGAGCGCATGAAAGAGGGGCAAGATAAGATCTACTATATCGTTGCCGACAGCTTTAATGCCGCGAAAAACAGCCCTCACTTAGAGTTACTGAAGAAAAAAGGTATTGAAGCGTTGCTGTTATCTGAGCGCATTGATGAGTGGTTAGTGAGCCACTTAACCGAATTTGAAGGCAAAAAGCTGGTTTCAGTGACCAAAGGCGATCTGGGCTTAGACGATCTGTCCGATGAAGAAAAAGCCGAGCAAGAGAAGCAAGCCGAAGAAAATAAGCCGTTATTAGAGCGCTTTAAAGCCACCTTGGGCGATAAAGTGAAAGAGGTGAAAATCTCGCAACGCTTAACCGATTCACCGGCTTGTATTGTGGCTGGCGAATACGACATGTCATCGCAGATGATCAAAATGATGGAAGCCATGGGCCAAGAAGCGCCAGAACAACTTCCTGTGTTTGAATTGAATCTGGAACATCCACTGGTACAGAAGCTGGCGGATGAGCAAGATGAGCAACGTTTTGAACAATGGGCTAATCTGTTGTTAAGCCAAGCAACTTTAGCAGAACGGGGCAGTTTGAAAGATCCTTCTGAATTTGTGGCACAGCTTAATAGCTTGCTGCTGGATCTGAGCCGCAATTAAACCCGCTCTAACGCCCCGCCGTGCGGGGCGTTATTCGTTTAGAGAAATGAGAACGTGTTATGTCAGACAACATCTTTAACGCCAATGCGCAGAATATTCAGCAATTGGTTGAGGCATCTAAAGATCGTCCGGTAGTGATGAATTTTTATTCACAACACATGCCGGAATGCACCGAGGTAACGCAAGTCTTACAGCAACAAGCACAACGTTATGCCAGCCATATGGTGCTTGCCTTAGTGGACTGCGATACGCAGATGGATCTGGCGCAGTATTTTCGCATTCAAAGCCTGCCTACGGTATTGGTGTTGGTGAATGGCCAGCCGGTGGATGGTTTTGCGGGCGTACAGCCAGCGGCGATGATTGAAACCATGCTGGCAAAACACCTGCCACAAGCTTGGCAACTGCTGTTAGAACAAGCGTGGCCACTGCTTGATAGCAACGAATATGAGCAGGCATTACCGTTGCTGCGTCAAGCCTTAGCCGAAGAACAAAATGCCGATACCTTACTCAGTCTAGCGCAAGCTCTGCTGGCATTAAAAAATGGCTCAGAGGCCGAAGGGTTGTTAGCTCAAGTGAAGCTGGAAGACCAAGACAGCCGTTACACCAGCCTGATGGCTCAGCTGTCGTTATTAAAAGCGGCGGCAGACACCCCTGAAATTCGTAACTTACAGCAGCAATTGGAGGCGGAGCCAGACAACGCAGCCTTAGTGGTTGCTCTGGCTAAAGCATTGCACCAAGCTGGGCGCAATGAAGAGGCATTAACGCCTCTGTTTGCCGTGTTAAGTAAACAGCTCGATGCCGCGGATGGCGACGCTCGAAAAACCTTTTTAGACATTGTGAACGCCATTGGTGGCAGCGATCCGATTGCGGCTGCGTTTCGGCGTAAATTTTATGGCCTTCTGTACTAAGTACGCTAGGCCAAAGTAGGTCACTGTACGTATTTGGGGGCGTTAACATCTTGCTTGGGCGTTTTACCATAAGGGCAAGCGAACGCCTTCTTAACCTATCGTCCTTAGCCATTTTGAAACGGCGGGCGAAGAAGTAGCCAAAAGGGTGGAATTTGGCGCGCCTTTTCGGCGTTGTAAGGCTAAAGAGTCCGGCTCTGGGCTTCCTTATTGGGTTTGCCTATGCCAAGATCCACCGGTTTATTACATCTTTATATTTAGAGGACAAAGCATGCGCATTATTTTGCTGGGCGCACCAGGAGCCGGTAAAGGCACCCAAGCCCAATTCATCATGGAGAAGTATGGCATTCCACAGATCTCTACTGGTGATATGCTGCGTGCGGCCATTAGTGCAGGTACTGCACTCGGGCTGGAAGCGAAAAAGCTAATGGATGCTGGCCAGCTGGTTCCGGATGATGTGATCATCGGCCTAGTAAAAGAGCGCATTGCCCAAGACGATTGTGCCGCAGGATTCCTGCTGGACGGTTTTCCTCGGACCATTCCTCAAGCGGATGCGATGACTGAAGCCGGGATCTTGGTTGATC
>JAWXTX010000008.1:0-47261 GCA_044433165.1 Ferrimonas sp.
AGTAAACACGCATAAAGGTCAGGGTGCCCACAAAAGGAGCGGTGGCAATTTTAAACGCTAACGCAGCGAACGGTGCATCGGCATCGGATTCACGAGACACTTCATTATCGTTCATGTCCACGCCTTTAATGGCAGGCACATCCACTGGCGATGGTAAGTAGTCCAAAACGGCATCCAATACCGCTTGCACCCCTTTGTTTTTAAAGGCCGAGCCACAAGTTGCTAAAACGACTTCATTATTCAAGGTGCGTTGACGCAGCGCTTGTTTGATCTCCGCTTCAGACAGTTCACCTTCTTCTAGGTACTTATCCATCAATGCTTCGGTCGCTTCGGCTGCCGCTTCGATCATGTATTCACGCCATTCATTGGCTACATCAAGATGATCTTCTGGAATATCAAGGTATTCAAAGGTCATCCCTTGATCTTCTTCATTCCAGCTAATGTATTTCATTTTGATGAGATCGATCACGCCGCGGAACTCATCTTCTGCACCCACATTCAGCTGAATTGGCACACAAGTCGCGCCCAAGCGCGTACGGATCTGCTCAACCACTCGTTCGAAGTCGGCACCGGCACGATCCATCTTGTTGACAAACACCATACGTGGTACGTGATATTTGTCCGCTTGACGCCAAACGGTTTCTGATTGCGGTTCAACCCCAGAGGAGCCACAGAACACCACAACGGCACCATCTAACACACGTAACGAACGTTCTACTTCAATGGTGAAGTCAACGTGCCCTGGGGTGTCAATGATGTTGATGCGATGTTCTGGATGCTGCGCTTCCATACCACGCCAAAAGGTGGTGGTCGCTGCAGAGGTGATGGTGATCCCACGCTCTTGTTCTTGTTCCATCCAATCCATAGTGGCGGCACCATCGTGCACTTCACCAATTTTATGGGACAGACCGGTATAGAACAGAACGCGCTCCGACGTCGTAGTTTTACCTGCGTCTACGTGAGCCACAATACCGATATTACGGTAACGCTCGATCGGGGTTGTACGAGCCACAATAAATTCCTCTAACTAACGCTGAGACGTTAGCGTAATCAATAGTGGTATGAGCGTTCGCTGCCATCCATATATTCCGGCGCGCATTCAAACCATACCACTATTCACTAAAACAAAAGTGGCGTGACACCTAAGTGCCACGCCAAAGTCATTACCAGCGGTAATGAGCGAACGCTTTGTTCGCTTCGGCCATACGGTGCACGTCTTCACGCTTCTTAACCGCAGTACCTTTGTTTTCGCTTGCATCCAGCAGTTCACCTGCCAGGCGCAGAGCCATCGATTTTTCGCTACGCTTACGAGCAGCTTCTACCAACCAGCGCATAGCTAGGGCATTACGACGCACTGGGCGAACTTCTACTGGCACTTGGTAAGTAGAACCACCTACACGGCGAGATTTTACTTCCACGGCCGGACGGATGTTGTCCAGAGCGGCTTCAAAGATGTCTAAGTGTGCTTTACCAGATTTCTCTGCAGCAACATCCAGACCACCGTAAATGATTTTTTCAGCGGTAGATTTCTTACCGTCTAACATCATTACGTTTACGAACTTTGCCAGCAGCTCAGATTTGAACTTTGGATCTGGCAGGATTTTACGTTGACCTACGACGCGACGTCTTGGCATGGGAATTCTCCGAAATGCTTCAGGTTAATCCAAAACTGGATAACAAATTAAAAAGTGTTTGGCCTTACTTAACGGAGGACCATTAAGACTTAGGACGCTTAGCACCGTACTTAGAGCGACCTTGACGACGGTCAGATACACCAGCGGTATCTAATGCGCCGCGAACGGTGTGATAACGCACACCTGGCAAATCTTTTACACGACCGCCACGGATCAGAACCACGGAGTGCTCTTGCAAGTTGTGGCCTTCACCACCGATGTAAGAGGTCACTTCAAAACCGTTGGTCAGACGAACACGACATACTTTACGCAGTGCAGAGTTCGGTTTTTTTGGAGTGGTGGTGTATACACGAGTACATACGCCACGCTTTTGTGGGCAAGCAGCCAGAGCAGGAACGTTGGTCTTTTGAACCTTGTCCTTACGAGGCTTACGAACCAGCTGATTAACAGTAGCCATTCATAATCTCCTGATTGGCTGCCAAGGCAGTCCAATCTAGTAGTAGTTTGCAAAAAATCGATGCCCCAAAGTATGGGGACGCGAAATTTTAAGCACCTTCGTTTAGGGTGTCAAGAATTCGCCAAAGTTCGGCTCTGCCTTCTTTAAAGAATTCTTGTAAAAACAAAGGGGCGCATGAAGCACCCCTTGCTCTTATTTGTGTTAGAGGTTACTCGCCGCTCGTCAGAGACGCATTCAGCAAATCGGCTAAATTTTGCTCTGCTTCGCTGGCCGTGACCGCTGGTGTGGTGGTTTCTGCTTGCGCTGCCGCTTGTTTGTTGCGGTGGTAAGCATAACCGGTACCCGCGGGGATCAAACGACCCACAGTCACGTTCTCTTTCAACCCGCGCAGATCATCACGCTTGCCATAAGTGGCAGCGTCAGTCAGTACGCGTGTGGTTTCTTGGAACGAGGCCGCTGAGATGAACGACTCTGTTGCCAAAGAGGCTTTGGTGATACCCAGCAATTCACGCTCGTAAGTGGCTGGACGTTGATCGTCCGCTAACTCACGGTTGGCTTGATTTACACGGGCCACTTCCACCTGCTCGCCAGGCAACAGTTCCGTATCACCGCCATCAACGATGATGCACTTACGCAGCATCTGACGGATCACAACTTCAATGTGCTTGTCGTTGATCTTTACGCCCTGCAAGCGGTAAACGTCTTGCACTTCGTTGACGATGTAGTTGGCAACCGCATGAATACCACGCAGGCGTAAGATGTCATGCGGGGCTTCTGGACCGTCAGCAATTACTTCGCCACGTTCCACTTTTTCACCTTCAAAGACGTTCAAGTTACGCCATTTCGGGATCATCTCTTCGTATGGCTGACCGCCATCGTGCGGGGTGATCACTAAGCGACGCTTACCTTTAGTTTCTTTACCAAAGGAGATGGTACCGGTAATTTCAGCCAAGATCGCAGGCTCTTTGGGCTTACGGGCTTCAAACAGATCCGCCACTCGTGGTAGACCACCGGTAATATCTTTGGTACCGCCAGACTCTTGTGGAATACGTGCAACCGCATCACCCACTCGTACCTTAGCGCCATCGTCCAAGTTTACAATAGCGTTCCCAGACAGGAAGTACTGAGCTGGTACTTCGGTTCCTGGGATCAGGATGTCGTTACCCGCCGTATCAACCAGCATCACCATTGGGCGCATCTCTTTACCCGCGGTTGGGCGCTGAGCCGGATCCAGAACCACAATGCTTGATAAGCCAGTCAGTTCATCCGTTTGCTTGGTCATGGTTACACCATCGATCATATCAACGAACTTAACCTGACCTTCCACTTCGGTGATAATTGGGTGGGTGTGTGGGTCCCAGTTAGCGACGATGTCACCGGCGTTAACCGCATCGCCCATCTGTTTTTCCAATACCGCACCGTATGGCAGCTTGTGACGCTCTTTCTCACGTCCCATATCATCAATAACTGCCAATTCTGTTGAACGAGAAGTTACTACGATCTTGCCATCTGCGTTGATAACGAATTTTTCGTTATGCAGTTTCACCGAACCGGCGTTCTTAACTTGAACGTTGGTTTCTGCTGATGCACGAGAAGCCGCACCACCGATGTGGAACGTACGCATGGTTAACTGAGTACCTGGCTCACCAATGGACTGAGCAGCAACCACACCCACAGCTTCACCAGAGGCCACTTTGTGACCACGGGCCAAGTCGCGGCCGTAACAGTTAGCACACACGCCAAAGTCGGTATTACAGGTAATTACTGAGCGAACGATGACTTCATCCACAGACGCTTTGTCGATGGAATCACACAGTTTCTCATCCAGCAAAGTATTACGTGAGATCAGAACTTCGCCATCGGTACCCGGCTTAATGATGTCTTCTGCCACCACACGACCCAATACGCGATCTTTTAGCGGCTCAACAACATCACCACCTTCGATCAGTGGCTTCACAACCAAGCCTTCAACTGAACCACAGTCGTCTTCCACGATCACCAGATCCTGAGAAACGTCCACCAAACGACGGGTCAAGTAACCGGAGTTTGCGGTCTTCAATGCGGTATCGGCCAAACCTTTACGCGCACCGTGGGTTGAGATGAAGTACTGCTGTACGTTCAGACCTTCTTTAAAGTTGGCTTTAATTGGGGTTTCAATGATGGAGCCGTCTGGCTTAGCCATCAGACCACGCATACCCGCCAACTGACGGATCTGAGCAGCACTACCCCGTGCGCCAGAATCCGCCATCATAAAGATGCTGTTGAAGGACTTCTGTTCTTCCTCATTACCATCGCGATTGATCACGGTGTCGGTTTTGAGGTTTTCCATCATCGCCTTCGCCACACGCTCGTTGGCAGAGGCCCAGATGTCGATCACTTTGTTGTAGCGTTCGCCCGCGGTCACCAGACCGGCTTGGAACTGCTCAGTGATTTCCGCCACTTCGGATTCGGCATTGGCCAGAATCGTTTTCTTCTCTTCTGGCACAACCATGTCGTTAATACCAACAGAAGTACCCGAAACGGTCGCGTAGGCGAAGCCGGTGTACATCAGTTGGTCCGCAAATACGACCGTGTCTTTCAGGCCACATTTACGGTAACAGGTGTTCAGCACATTCGAGATTGGCTTTTTGCCCATATCCTGGTTGATCAGCGCAAATGGCAGACCTTTAGGCAGGATAAGTGACATGATGGCCCGACCAACGGTGGTATCGATGATCTTAGTCTCTTCATGCACATTGCCGTCTTCATCGGTATCGCTGTCGTTGATGCGCACTTTCACGCGAGCATGCAACTCGGCCATGCCGGTGCGGTAAGCTTTTTCGGCTTCAGCAACGTTAGCAAAGGCCATGCCTTCGCCCTTGGCGTTTACTTTTTCACGGGTCATGTAGTACAGACCCAATACCACGTCTTGCGACGGCGTAATAACCGGCTCACCGGACGCAGGCGATAAGATGTTGTTGGTTGACATCATCAGAGCACGCGCTTCGAGCTGTGCTTCCAGAGTTAACGGTACGTGTACCGCCATCTGGTCACCATCGAAGTCAGCGTTATAGGCCGCACACACCAATGGGTGCAGCTGAATCGCTTTGCCTTCAATCAGTACCGGTTCAAACGCTTGGATCCCCAAACGGTGAAGGGTTGGTGCACGGTTCAGTAGCACAGGGTGTTCGCGGATCACTTCATCCAATACATCCCATACTTCAGCAACTTCGCGCTCCACCATCTTCTTCGCCGCTTTGATGGTAGTAGCCAGACCTCGTGCTTCTAATTTACCGTAGATGAATGGCTTGAAGAGCTCCAATGCCATTTTTTTCGGCAAACCGCACTGGTGCAGACGCAGCGTTGGACCTACGGTAATTACCGAACGGCCAGAGTAATCAACACGCTTACCTAACAAGTTTTGACGGAAGCGACCTTGCTTACCCTTGATCATGTCTGCCAAGGATTTCAGAGGACGACGGTTCGAACCCGTGATGGCACGGCCACGACGACCGTTATCCAATAACGCATCCACCGACTCTTGCAGCATCCGTTTTTCGTTACGCACGATGATGTCTGGCGCAGCCAGATCCAGCAAACGTTTCAGACGGTTGTTACGGTTGATCACGCGACGGTACAGATCGTTCAGATCTGAGGTTGCAAAACGGCCACCATCCAGCGGTACCAGCGGACGCAGATCCGGCGGCAGTACTGGCAGAACACTCATGATCATCCACTCTGGTTTGTTGCCAGAATGGTAGAATGCTTCCATCAATTTCAGACGCTTGGTCAGCTTTTTACGCTTGGTTTCAGAGTTGGTTTGTGGCAACTCTTCGCGCATCATGCCGATCTCGCTCTTCAGATCGATGTCTTTGAGCAGTTCTTGAATGGCTTCAGCACCCATGCGAGCGTCAAACTCATCACCGTGCTCTTCTAACGCATCTAAGTACTCTTCTTCGCCCAGCATCTGACCGCGCTCAAGCGCCGTCATTCCGCCTTCAATAACGACGTATGATTCAAAGTACAGCACGCGCTCAATGTCACGTAACGTCATATCCAGCAACAAACCAATGCGCGATGGCAATGATTTTAAGAACCAGATGTGTGCGACAGGTGAGGCCAATTCAATGTGACCCATGCGCTCACGGCGCACTTTAGTTTGGGTTACTTCTACGCCACACTTTTCACAGATAACACCGCGGTGCTTCAGACGCTTGTACTTACCACACAAACACTCGTAATCCTTCACAGGACCAAAGATGCGGGCACAGAATAAGCCATCACGCTCTGGTTTGAAGGTACGGTAGTTGATGGTTTCCGGCTTTTTCACTTCGCCGAACGACCAAGAACGGATCATGTCTGGTGCAGCCAGACCAATTTTGATGCCGTTAAATTCTTCGGACGTATTCTGTTTCTTTAGAAACTGAAGTAAGTCTTTCACGATCGTCTCCCAAATAGGGTTTTAGATGCATGGGCTTGGTAGACCAAGCCCATGACCGTAGCCATTCCGCTTTAACAGCGGCGACGGTTATTCCTGATCTAACTCGATGTTGATACCCAGCGAGCGGATCTCTTTCAACACTACGTTGAAGGACTCCGGCAAACCAGGCTGCATGGAGTAGTTCCCGTCAACGATGTTTTTATACATCGCAGTACGGCCGTTCACGTCATCGGACTTCACGGTTAACATCTCTTGCAGGGTGTAGGCCGCACCGTATGCTTGCAGTGCCCACACTTCCATCTCACCAAAACGCTGACCACCGAACTGCGCTTTACCACCCAGCGGCTGCTGAGTCACCAAGCTGTAAGAACCGGTAGAACGTGCGTGCATCTTATCGTCAACCAAGTGGTTCAGTTTCAGCATGTACATGTAACCTACGGTCACTGGGCGCTCAAAAGCGTTACCAGTACGACCATCGTACAGCGTGAACTGACCAGAATCCGGTAAGTCGCCTAAACGCAGCATCGCTTTGATTTCGGACTCAGCGGCACCGTCAAACGCAGGCGTTGCCATTGGCAGGCCGCCTTTGAGGTTATGAGCCAAACGAACCACTTCTGCATCCGAGAAGGTAGACAGATCCACTTTTTGCTGAGCTTCACCCAGATCGTAAGCTTGCTGCATAAAGCCGCGCAGCTCTTCAACCTGACGTTGTTGCTCTAACATGGTATTGATCTTATCGCCAATGCCTTTGGCAGCCATCCCTAAGTGTACTTCTAAGATCTGACCGATGTTCATCCGCGAAGGTACACCCAGAGGGTTCAATACGATGTCAACCGGCACGCCGTTCTCATCGTGTGGCATATCTTCCACTGGTACGATGGTCGAGATAACACCTTTGTTACCGTGACGGCCCGCCATCTTATCACCCGGCTGAATACGACGTTTTACAGCCAGATACACCTTAACGATCTTCTGTACACCTGGATTCAGATCATCACCTTGGGTGATCTTACGACGCTTGGTTTCAAACTTCTTATCGAAGTCGGCTTTTAGCTCGTCATGCTGACCTGCTAATTGCTCCAATTCCGCTTGCTTGGTCTCGTCATCCAGAGGCAATTCGAGCCACTTGGAACGATCCATCGCGTCTAACTGGGCGATGGTCATGCCAGAAGCTAACAGTAAGTTACGAGCACGGTCGTAAACGCCGTTTTCTAAGATGCTGAACTCTTCGGTGAGATCTTTCTTCGCTTCGCGCAATTGCATGTTTTCGATGTCGATCGCACGCTTGTCTTTTTCTACGCCATCGCGAGTAAAGACTTGAACGTCGATAACCGTACCGTAAACAGAGTTTGGCACGCGCAATGAAGAATCTTTTACGTCAGAGGCTTTTTCACCAAAGATGGCACGCAGCAGCTTCTCTTCTGGCGTTAGCTGAGTTTCACCTTTTGGCGTCACCTTACCAACCAGAATGTCGCCTGGCTTCATCTCTGCGCCTACGTACACGATGCCAGACTCATCCAGCTTCGACAGCGCAGATTCACCCACATTCGGGATATCCGCCGTGATCTCTTCTGGACCCAGCTTGGTATCACGAGCAATACAAGACAGCTCTTGAATGTGGATCGTGGTTAAGCGATCTTCTTGCACCACTCGCTCAGACAGCAAAATGGAGTCTTCGAAGTTGTAACCGTTCCAAGTCATAAACGCGACGCGTAAGTTCTGACCCAGAGCCAAATCACCTAAATCGGTTGATGGGCCATCGGCTAACACATCGCCACGAGTAACGGGTTCACCAATCGCACACACTGGGCGCTGGTTAATACAGGTATTTTGGTTTGAACGGGTGTATTTGGTTAGGTTGTAAATATCGATGCCCGCTTCGCCGGCAGTCAATTCATTTTCATTTACCTTCACCACGATACGCGATGCGTCAACGTAGTCGATAACACCACCACGTTTAGCAACAACCGTTACCCCAGAATCAACCGCTACCGCACGCTCAATCCCAGTACCAACTAATGGCTTATCGGCCTTCAGAGTTGGTACTGCCTGACGTTGCATGTTCGCACCCATCAAGGCGCGGTTAGCATCGTCGTGCTCAAGGAACGGGATCAACGACGCCGCCACAGAGATGATCTGCTGTGGAGAGATGTCCATAAACTGCACTTGGTCAGTGGTTACGAACGTCGACTCGCCTTTATGACGGGCTGCCACCAGCTCATCAGCCAGCATGCCGTTGTCGTCAATCTTCGCGTTTGCCTGAGCCACAACATAGTGGCCTTCTTCGATGGCAGACAGGTACTCAACTTCTTCGGTTACTTTGGCGTCGATTACACGGCGGTATGGGGTTTCTAAGAAACCATACTCATTGGTACGCGCAAAGGTTGCCAACGAGTTGATCAAACCAATGTTTGGACCTTCTGGCGTTTCGATTGGACACAGACGACCGTAGTGGGTTGGGTGCACGTCTCGCACCTCAAAGCCGGCGCGCTCACGAGTCAAACCACCAGGACCCAAGGCTGAAATACGACGCTTGTGCGTTACTTCAGACAACGGGTTGTTTTGATCCATAAACTGAGACAGCTGCGAGGAGCCAAAGAACTCTTTCACCGCCGCCGAAATGGGCTTAGCGTTGATCAGATCTTGTGGCATCAACGAGTCCAGATCACCCAGCGACAAGCGCTCGCGTACGGCTCGTTCTACACGCACTAAACCAACACGGAATTGGTTTTCAGCCATTTCGCCAACAGAACGAATACGACGGTTACCTAAGTGGTCAATGTCGTCAACTTCGTCACCGCCGTTACGGATCTCAATGATCTTTTTCATTACGTCGACGATGTCTTCTTTGGTCAGGATCCCCAGACCAGTCGACTCTTCGCGACCTAAACGACGGTTAAACTTCATTCGACCTACCGTAGACAGGTCGTAACGATCTTCTGAGAAGAATAAGTTCTCAAACAGCGCTTCTGCTGCTTCACGGGTTGGCGGCTCGCCTGGGCGCATCATACGGTAGATCTCAACCAATGCTTCCATTCGGTCGCTGGTCGAGTCCACATTCAATGTGGTTGAAATGTATGGGCCATTATCCAACTCATTGAAGTACAACGTTTGGAAAGTCTTGATGCCCGCTTGTGATAGCTTAGCAACAATCTCTAACGTTAACTCTTGGTTGGCACTAACGATAAGCTCGCCTGTGGCTTCGTCAAGGTAATCTTGGCCGGCCACTTTACCCACCAAGTATTCCACTGGCACTTCCAGTTGAGACACTTGGCCTTTTTGTAATTGATTGATGTGACGGGCAGTGATCCGACGACCCGTTTCAACCAAGACATTACCGTCGTTATCTTTAATATCGAAAACGGCCGTTTCACCGCGCAGACGCTCTGGCACCAGTTCCATCACGACCTTGCTCTTCTTAAGGGTAAAATTCACCTTGTCGAAGAACAGATCTAGGATCTCTAATGTGGAGTAGCCTAAAGCACGCAGAATGATGGACGCTGGCAGCTTACGACGACGATCGATACGAACAAACAGGTTGTCCTTAGGATCGAATTCAAAGTCTAACCAAGAACCACGGTAAGGAATAACACGAGCGTTATACAGTACTTTACCTGAGGAGTGCGTCTTACCACGGTCGTGATCAAAGAACACACCAGGTGAACGGTGCAGCTGAGACACGATAACGCGCTCTGTACCGTTAATGACGAAAGTACCGTTGTCAGTCATGAGCGGAATATCGCCCATGTACACTTCCTGCTCTTTAATGTCTTTAACTGCGCCGCCGTTTTCTTTATCCAGCAGCACCATACGCAATTTTACGCGTAACGGAGCAGAGTAAGTGATCCCGCGGATCTGACACTCTTTTACGTCGAAAGCCGGCTCGCCCAGCTTGTAGCTAACGTAGTCTAAAGAAGCATAACCGGAGAAGGATTTAATCGGAAATACGCTGCGAAATGCTGCTTCTAATCCGCGCTCACCTTCTGGGTCTTGCTCTAGGAAGTTTTGGAACGAGTCCAGCTGGATTGACAGCAGATAAGGAACGTCTAATACCTTTGGACGCTTACCAAAATCCTTGCGGATGCGTTTTTTCTCGAAATCGGAGTAAACCATGGGGTTCCTCTGTTCGTGATTGGAGATCAAAAAATCTCTCGTTAATAAGAGATTTCGCCCTAAATTGGCGCAAGCACCTAACCAATAATCTCTGCCAGGCCCGCGTTCCTAGATGGGTTGGTGGTGTATGACTTACCACCTGCGCATATAGCGCAAAAAGGCCGGTGGTTTTTTAACCACCAGCCCTACCTAACTTTTCAGTTAGGCACATAAGCTATAGGATAGCTTACTTAAGCTCAACTTTACAGCCAGCTTCTTCCAGTTGCTTCTGCAGACCTTCAGCTTCGTCTTTAGAAACACCTTCTTTAACTGCTACTGGAGCAGATTCAACCATTGCTTTGGCTTCTTTCAGGCCCAGACCGGTAGCGCCACGTACTGCTTTAATAGCAGCAACTTTGTTTGCGCCAGCGTCAGTCAGAACAACGTCGAACTCGGTTTTTTCTTCAACAGCAGCAGCATCGCCACCGCCAGCTACTACTGCTGCAGCAGCAGAAACGCCGAACTTCTCTTCCATAGCTTCGATCAGTTCAACAACTTCCATTACGGACATTGCAGCTACGGCTTCTAAGATTTGGTCTTTAGTGATAGACATTTTGATATCCTAAACAATTATTACTGAAAAAGTTACGCAGCGTGCCAATTAGGCAGCTTGCTCTTCTTTTTGGTCGCGCAGAGCAGCCAGAGTACGAACCAGCTTGCCAGCAGATGCTTCCTTCATGGTCATCATCAACTGTGCAATCGCTTCGTCGTAAGTAGGCAGCTTCGCCAGACGGTCAATTTGCTCGGCAGGGATCAGCTCCCCTTCGTATGCCAGTGCTTTAACCTCAAACGCTTGCTCAACTTTAGCGAAGTCTTTAAACAGACGCGCTGCAGCACCTGGGTGCTCGTGAGAGAAAGCGATCAGGGTTGGACCGATGAAAGCTGAAGTCAGACACTCGTAAGAGGTCCCTTCAACAGCACGACGAGCTAAGGTGTTACGCACTACGCGCAGAGACACACCAGCTTGACGAGCTTGCTTACGCAGTTCGGTCATGGCGCCAACAGTTACGCCGCGTGCATCGGCTACAACTGCAGACAGAGCACCTTTGGCAGCTTCGTTGACTTCAGCAACAATTGCTTTTTTGCCTTCGAGGTTTAATGCCATTGGGCTTTACTCCTGGATTCCATCTAGGCTTTCACCTAGAACTTAATAACCCCACATTACTGTTGGGGAACCTACGGTTGGAGGGTCCAGAAGAATCAAATTCTTCTAAGGTCCTTTCACCGTCTACGTAGGGCAATTAAGAGGTTACCCTCACCTACGGTCTTGGACGATTATCTGCATTCGCAAATATCGACCTAGTGAGGCGCGAAATTATACAGATAATCCCGCCCCTCGCAAGCAGCTTTTACCTTTTCAGGTATTAGGCTTGAGCATCCAGAGACGCTTGATCGATAGCAACACCCGCACCCATAGTGGTAGAGATAGTTACTTTCTTCACGTAAGCGCCTTTAGCAGCAGCTGGTTTGGCTTTTTTCAGCGCAACCAACAGAGCTTCTAAGTTCTCTTTCAACTTGTCCGCGTCAAAATCCACTTTACCGATGGTGGTGTGGATGATGCCGTTTTTGTCGTTACGGTAACGAACCTGACCCGCTTTAGCGTTTTTAACTGCTTCAGCAACGTTTGGCGTTACAGTGCCAGTTTTCGGGTTTGGCATCAGGCCGCGTGGGCCCAAGATTTGACCCAGCATACCAACAACGCGCATCGCATCAGGAGAGGCGATTACTACGTCGAAGTTCATTTCGCCGGCTTTGATCTGAGCAGCCAGATCATCCATACCAACCAGTTCAGCACCGGCTTCTTTTGCTGCATCGGCGTTAGCGCCTTGAGCAAATACGGCAACGCGAACGTCACGACCAGTACCGTGTGGCAGTACAGTTGCGCCACGAACGTTTTGATCAGATTTACGTGGGTCAACACCCAAGTTTACTGCAACGTCTACTGACTCTAAGAACTTAGCAGTAGCCAGTTCTTTCAACAGAGCAACAGCTTCGTTCATTTCGTACTCGCGAGTACCATCAACTTTCTCGCGGATAACGCGCATGCGCTTAGACAGTTTAGCCATTGTAATTAACCCTCAACTACCAGACCCATGGAACGGGCAGTACCAGCAATTGAACGCTTCATCGCATCAATGTCAGCACCAGTCATATCTGCAGCTTTAGTCTCAGCGATCTCTTGGATCTGAGCGTCAGATACAGTACCCACTTTTTGGGTATTTGGACGGCTTGAACCAGACTTCAGGCCAGCTGCTTTTTTCAGCAGAACAGACGCTGGTGGGGTCTTGGTTACGAAGGTGAAAGAACGATCCGCGTATACAGTAATAACAACTGGGATAGGCAGGCCTTTTTCCAGTTTGTCAGTACGCGCGTTGAACGCCTTACAGAACTCCATGATGTTTACACCGTGTTGACCCAGAGCAGGACCAACTGGTGGAGACGGGTTTGCTGCACCAGCTGCAACTTGCAGCTTGATGTAGGCTTGGACTTTCTTAGCCATGGTAATTACCTCAGTTTGGGTACCAACGTGTCGCCGACTTGGCGCCACTCCCCGTAAAAAAAGAGCGGCGAATTATAGACAAATTCGCCGCGCCATCTCAAGCAAAAATCTGCCTAAGTTTTGATCACACTTTTTCGACTTGGCCGAAATCCAGTTCCACTGGCGTAGAACGACCAAAAATCATCACCGATACGGTTAAGCGAGACTTTTCATAGTCCACCACTTCAACGGTTCCGTTAAAGTCCGCGAACGGCCCTTCGTTAACCCGTACCACTTCACCCGGCTCAAACAGAGTACGATGACGTGGTGATTCAGCCGATTCTTGCAGACGATTCAAGATGGCATCGGCTTCGCGCTGAGAAATCGGCGCGGGACGATCGGAGGTACCACCAATAAAGCCCATCACTCGTGGGATATTGCGCACCAAGTGCCAAGATTGGTCATTCATGACCATTTGCACCAATACGTAACCTGGAAAGAATTTACGCTCGCTTTTGCGACGTTGGCCCGCGCGCATTTCAACCACTTCTTCGGTTGGAACCAGCACTTCGCCGAAAAACTCTTCCATTTCGTGCATTTTAATATGTTCTTTCAGGGATTGCGCCACGCGCCCCTCAAAGCCAGAAAAAGCTTGCACCACATACCAGCGCATTTTGGGTTGATCAGACATGCGGTTACACCCCTGTGATCAGGTTTACGATCTTTACCAGACCCATATCCAGCAGCCATACACAGAAAGCCACCAGTGCGGTCACAGCAAATACGATAAGAGTAGTTTGAGTTGTTTCTTGGCGCGTTGGCCACACTACCTTGCGAACTTCTAAGCGGGCTTCCTGAGCGAAAGCCACCGCTGCTTGACCTTTAACAGTTTGCGCAGCGACAAGCAGTGCTACGCCAATGGCGATCACGACTGCAATGGCACGATACAGTACTGAATATGTATCAAAATATTGGTTGCCAATGACGGCAGCCGCAACTAAAACGGCCACCAAACCCCATTTGACGATGTCGGTGGAGTTGCCTTGGTCTTCGGTGTTGGTACTCATTACTGCTATCCCGTATCGAATCAGTGCTGTGGGTTATGCTCACGGTTCATGGCCCTAAAATGGCCCATGTCGGCAGCTAAATGTTGACAAGCCCTTCCTAGCTCGCCACCCGGCAAAAAAGTAGCCCTAGATTCTATTGCATTAGGGCCGTTGCTTACAAGCAAGTTGACCACTCAATAGCCGCAACCATCGGCCAGTCGACGCTTTTGTTGCGACAGGTTGAATCAACTGATGCAAAAAAGCCGCGATGAATAAATTCACGCGGCTTCTTCAGAAGAATGGGGTGGCTAACGGGACTTGAACCCGCGACAACCGGAATCACAATCCGGGACTCTACCAACTGAGCTATAGCCACCACTGATGTGTGTCATTCGAACGTCTGTCTGCCATATAATGGCGCGCCCAGAGGGATTCGAACCCCCGGCCTCACCCTCCGGAGGGGTGCGCTCTATCCAGCTGAGCTATGGGCGCGTTCCTTGACGGCGGCTATAATACTCAGCTGCACCTCGAACGTCTACGGCTAATATTAATATTTTATTTAAGTGCTGCTTTTTTAACTAACCTGCTCAATGCACAAACAATATTGCGCTGCGTCCGATAAGTTTAGATCATTTATTCAGCATTGCTCGCAAGGCGGCAATGTGTTTACGGTTGCTTTCTTGGCGCTGCTCAACCGTTGGCGCGGCTTTACGCGCCTCCCAGTCTAAGTCATCTTGTGGCAATTCCAATAAAAAGCGGCTCGGCTCACAACGGTTCAACTCCCCATATTGACGGCGTTCTTTGCACAGGGTAAAGAACAACTCTTGCTGAGCGCGTGTGATCCCCACATACGCTAAGCGTCGCTCCTCTTCCACATTACCTAAATCGATGCTTGATTGGTGTGGCAACAATCCCTCTTCGGTGCCAACCATAAACACATAAGGGAACTCCAATCCTTTAGAGGCATGCAAGGTCATCATTTGTACTTGATCGCTGTCTTCATCATCGTTATTTCGTTCCATCATATCTCTGAGCGTTAAACGGGTGACCACCTCTTTTAATGTCATTGCTGGCTCAAGTTCATCGCCCTCCAACATTTGAGAGATCCACTTATAAAGCTCTGAGACGTTTTTCATTCGCATCTCAGCCGCTTTAGGGCTTGGTGATGTGTCGTACAAATAATCTTCGTAATTGATTTGACGAATGAGATCACGCAATGCAGCTAACGTATCACCACGTTCCGATCGATCCCCTAATTCCACCAACCAACGGCTAAAAACCATCGCCGTTTCTGCCGCATGCCGTGGCAACACCTGCTCAATTTCAGCATCAAAACAGGCGGCAAATAAGCTGCTTTGGCGACGGTTCGCCAGCTGCCCTATTTTTTCTAACGTGGCAGGCCCCATTCCACGTTTAGGAACATTACAGATCCGCAAAAAAGCGTTATCGTCGTCCGGATTAGTCAACAGCCGCATATACGCCATGATGTCTTTGATCTCAGCTCGGCTAAAGAAACTGGTTCCACCGGAAATTTTGTATGGAATTCGGTTGGTCATCAGGGCTTTTTCAAACAGACGAGACTGATGATTACCGCGATACAAAATGGCGTAGTCTTTAAACTTGGCGTGATTCATAAATTTATGGCGAATTAAGGTCGACACCACACGCTCAGCCTCATGATCCTCGTTATTAGCGCTGATCACTTTGATGGTGTCCCCATATTGCAAATTTGCCTTTAGGGTTTTTTCATATACATGGGGATTATTGGCAATCAGGATGTTGGCCGCTTTTAAGATTCGGCCGCAAGAACGGTAGTTTTCTTCAAGCTTAATCAATTTTAATGCGGGGAAGTCTTTTCCTAATAGCACTAAGTTTTGAGGCTGAGCACCACGCCAAGAATAGATGGATTGATCATCATCCCCCACCACCGTAAAACGCGCGCGTTCCCCCACCAGCCATTTCACCATCTGATACTGGCTGGTATTGGTATCTTGGTATTCGTCCACCAGTAAGTAGCGGATTTTATTTTGCCATCGCTCCCGCACCTCGTTATTACTGGCAAAGAGCAACGTCGGCAGCATGATCAAATCATCAAAATCAAGGGCATTGTAAGCGTTCATGTGCTCACGATAACGGCCATATAAGAGAGCTTGTTCCGCCTCTTTAGGTGTTTGTGCACAGCTCAGAGCAGCCTCCGGTAACACGAGATCATTTTTCCATTGACTGATCTGTCGAACCAGTTGCTGCAGCAGATCTTTATCGCCATCGTACTCCGACTCGGCCAACTCTTTGAGCAGCGCTAAGGCGTCTTGGTCATCGAACAAAGAAAAGCCCGCCTTTAGCCCTAAAATTTTGTGCTCACGGCGAATGATGTCCAACCCTAAGGTGTGAAAGGTAGAGATCCGCAACCCGCGGGCTTCGCCTTTTCCAAGGCTGTGTGCTATCCGTTCACGCATTTCACGCGCGGCTTTATTGGTGAAGGTAACCGCAGCAATATGACGCGCTTGATAGCCACAATGTTGAATCAAATAAGCAATTTTATTGATGATCACCCGAGTTTTGCCTGATCCGGCACCGGCAAGCACCAAACAAGGCCCCGAAACATAAGTGACCGCCTGCTGTTGAGCGAGGTTTAATTTCATCAAGCGCATCCAAATCAATAGTCATAATGGAGGCGGTATTGTAGCGAAATTTTCTAAGGGCACACCCGCAAAGCAAGACAGAAATTTGCTAGCATAACGCCCACAACATCGAGCGTAGCCAATGTGGTCAGCGCCGCCGTATTTAAGGATAAATTATGTTAGCCCCCCATCACTTAGAGCAATTGGCCCAGCAATTAGCTGCCTCGTTACCGCCCAGCTTAAAAAATGGCGCTGACGAGTTTGAACAAAAAGCCAAAATGTTGCTTCAAAATCAGTTAATGAAATTGGATTTGGTGTCGCGGGAAGAGTTTGACCGCCAAATCGCCGTACTGGCTAAAACCCGAACGCTCGTCGAGCAATTAGAAGCGCGTTTGGCTCAACTAGAGCAACAAAAGTAATCCCATTAAATTGCGTATCGTATTAACGGCACCTAGCGGATTACCAAACACAAAATATCCACGAATTACGCTAACTATTCCTACACTTACAGCACTTTGATTTTTCTCAGGAGCCATTCTGATGAGAGTGCTTTCACTAGGAACTAATTGGCGTTATCCAACCTATTGGCGAGGCGCATTAATGGCCGCCATCTTGCACTTGCTAAGTGCAGCCTCATTAAGCCATGCACAAGCTCTTGGCGACGCTCATGGGCAATTTACCCCACAACAAGATCGCAATCGACTCAGCACCTATTACGACAATCTCGTGTTGCCCTACTATTATACTACCGATCCGGATCAAACCTATTTTGCCCCCCAAAATCCCAACGGTGGGAACATCAGCCGCACCAATGTGCATTTTCAAATTAGCTTAAAATACGGTTTAGCTGCTCAGCTGCTTAACGACGACGATGGAATTTATTTAAGCTATTCACAAATATCAAACTGGCAAGCATACGATGAGTCCGCTTATTTTCGAGACAGCCAATATCAGCCCGAGCTGTTCTATGTGCAAGTTCGGCCTCAACGGCAAGGCTGGCACTGGCAGCAATTCCAAACCGGCTTCATGCACCAATCTAATGGCAAAGGTGGCACCGATGAACGCAGCTGGAATCGCTTATATATTGAGGGCCAATGGGGCAACAAACAGTGGGCAGTGAACGTCCGACCTTGGGCACGAATTCGCTTTTCAGGCACCAATTACAACCCAAATATTACCGACTATATGGGCTATGGTAACGTAAAATTACGCTGGCAAGGCCACAAGCAACGGCTCGCTCTCACCCTGCGCAATCAAATAGAAAGTGGGTTTTCTAAAGGCTATCAAGCCCTCAGTTACGAATTTCCCTTATACGGTACCTTGCATGGTTATCTGCTTTTACAAAGCGGTTATGGGTTAACTGTTTCAACTTACAATGCCTACGATAACGCCATTGGCCTTGGCATTATCTTGCGCTGAAGGCACCGTCGGTCAACTATACGTTGGCCAACTTACTCACAAAACGTTCGGTCTTCGGCAGAGCTTCACCACCAACAGAAAGCATCGCAACTTGTAGTATTAAGCGCTCTGTCAGTAAATTACGCTCTTTTCGGCTCATGTCTAGCGCTTCTGAACCTGAGGCGAATACCAGCACAACCATGGCTTCGGCTTGAGCATAAGCAAGCCGCTGATCCATTTGAGAACGCTGAATAAAATAATCGGTCAACTCATCCGTAAAATGGCGGATTTCACGATTAACCGCCGCACGAAAAGCACTGGAGGTACCACTGCGTTCGCGCAGCAATAAACGAAAGACATTGGGCTGCTCATCCACAAATTCCATAAATATTTGAATGGAAGCCGTGATGATCCCCCCGCCCTGTTCCGCCCGCTGACGCCCTTTACGCATCAATTGCCGCAATGTCAGGCCACCTTCATCCACCATGGTAAGCCCCAGCTCTTCCATATCTTTAAAGTGGCGATAAAACGACGTTGGTGCAATTCCCGCTTCACGCGCAACTTCTCGCAAACTCAGGCTGGAAAAGCTACGATCAGCGCTCAATTGATTAAAAGCGGCATCCACTAACGCTCGCCGCGTTTTTTCTTTTTGTTGGGCTCGGATCCCCATGGGCGCTACCTCATTATCAGACGGCGCGATCATATCGTGATCCCAGCCTTTTTTCAGCCATCGTCGCTCGAACTTGCAAAATGATTACGATAACCGACAATGGAGAATAGTTAACCACCAACGTAAAGTATTCACGGATGAATCAAAAGGGTTCCATTCTCTGGCTTAATCTCATTGTGCTTAGCAGCACCTTATTGCTCGCTTGCACTGTCGTTCCTTGGTATGGCTTACATCACGGTTATTCATGGCCTTTATGGCTTACCGCTACACTATTGTGGAGCTGGAGCGGCCTTTCCATTACGGCAGGATATCACCGCTTATGGGCTCATCGTTCATGGCAAGCTCACCCTGCCTTACAATGGTTTTTCGCCATTGGTGGCTCTATTGCAATGCAAAACACCATTTTGCATTGGTGCAGTGATCACCGCCGGCACCATCAACACGTTGATGATAACCAAGCTGATCCTTACAGCGCCCAACGGGGGTTTTGGTTTAGTCATGTCGGTTGGTTATTGCGCGATCATAGCCTGAGTTTAAGCCTCATCAATAACGTGCGAGATCTTCAAAAAAATCCCATTGTACGCTGGCAGCATCAGCACTATTTGGCGTTAACCATTGGCCTCAACTTAGCACTGCCAGCAGGGCTTGGGTGGCTACTAGGCGACATTGTTGGTGGTTTATTGATCATTGGTGTACTGCGTTTGGTCTTGGTGCACCATGGCACCTTTTTAATCAATTCGCTTGCCCATATCTGGGGGCGACAGCCTTACAGCGATGCACACAGCTCACGAGACAATGATTTATTGGCGTTACTGACGTTTGGAGAGGGCTACCATAATTTCCATCATACTTTTGAATATGACTATCGTAATGGCATTGCTTGGTGGCATTTCGATCCCACCAAATGGTTTATTGCGCTAGCCCACAAACTGAAACTCGCTACCCAACTGCGCCAAGCCCCCACCATACGTATTGAAGCGGCACGCTTACAAATGCAGCTTAAACGTAGCCAGCAGCGACTGGCACAAAGTGTGCGCGCTTCTGAGTTATTGGCGCATTTAGAAAGCGAATACACGCTTCTGATTGAGCGTTTACAACACTACTACGACAGCCAACAACGGTTATTAAAGCAGAACCGCCAACAGCTGGATCGGCGAGCGAAGCAACAATTGCAAGAACTGCGACGCAGTTGGCAACAGCAACAGCGATTGTGGTTGCAGTGCCGACAACAATTGCATGCACTCGCGCGATATTAATAGCGCATTCCCGCAACCGCCAGCAATGGGACTAGTGAGGCAACGGTGGCAAAATTTCAAGCCACGGTAATTGTGGAGAACCCAACACCATGTAGTTTGGGTTCTCTAAACTTTCTCGCTCGTTATAACTTAATGGTTGGTAGCCTGTATCCACCATGATCCCGCCTGCTTCAGCAACCACACATTGTGAAGCGGCGGTATCCCACTCTCCTGTAGGACCCAACCGTAAGTAACAATCGGCTTGGCCTTCGGCCACTAAACAGCTTTTTAACGAGGCGCTACCAAAGGGCATTAAATCGTAACGCCAATGCTTACTCAACAGGGATAAAATCCGCTCTTGTTGTTGTCGTCGAGAGACCGCAATGGTTAAACGACTGGGTGCGTTGGCTGTACGGCTATGGATAGGGGTGGTACCCACTTGGGTGCGCTTAAATGCACCGCCGCCTTGTAAAGCAAAGTAACAGGTGTCGCTGATGGGGGCATAAATCACCCCCATTACTGGCGTGCCTTGTTCAACAAGGGCAATGTTCACCGCAAAATCACCGCTGCCAGCGATAAATTCTTGGGTGCCGTCCAAGGGATCTATCAGCCAGTAACGATGCCATAAGCGCCGCGTGGTATAAGGAATGTTAGCGTCTTCCTCCGATAAAATCGGGATCTCTGGAGTCAGTGTTTTTAACGCATCCACTATCAGGTGGTGCGCAGCTAAATCCGCACAGGTCACAGGTGTATCATCCGATTTTGTCACTTGGTCAAAATCGCCTAATTCGTAAATTTCACGAATTTTACAACCCGCAGCTACAGCAATGGCAATAACCGGCTCAAGCAAAGATTGTCGGTGACCCACTCAATACCACCTTAGACGCAACCGTCTATATGAAACTATCTATCCAGTTTTAAGTGCTTACGCGCCAAAAACAAGGCCGTAATGGATCGAGATTCAGAAAAATCGCGGCGAGCTAACAAACCATCAATATCACTAATGGGCCAACGGATCACTTCCAATGGCTCAGGCTCATCCCCAACCAGCTGGCTGGGGTATAGATCTTGAGCTAAGAAAATCTCCATCTTACTGGCAAAATAACTCGGAGCCAGTGCCACCTGTTTGAGCGACGTTAAGCGCTCAGCTCCGTAGCCAATCTCTTCTTGCAACTCTCGATTCGCCGCGGTCACAGCCGCTTCTTCTGGATCAATCAATCCTTTCGGAAAGCCTAGTTCATAAGAGTCGGTACCGGCTGCATATTCCCGCACTAATAACAGGTGCTCAGCATCCAGCATCGGGACAATCATCACCGCACCAGTAAGGCTCCCTTGCATCCGTTCGTAAGTGCGCAATTCACCATTGCTAAACTCTAACTCTAACTGCTCCACTTTAAACAAACGGCTTTGTGCCACTAAGGTGCGGTTTAGAATCGTTGGTTTACGATCGCTCATGTCAGCTCCCACTGATGAAAACGGCTATAAAATCGGTATTGGCCCTTGGTATTTAAAAGGGTAAGCCCCATTCACATCGGCTTGGCCAAGCATGGGTAAGAGCGTTTTTAAGCTGGCTGGCTGCTCCGCGGTCGGCCGGATTGTGGCATTAATGTCGATGCGATTAGCCGCCATAAGGCGCAGCTCACCCGCAATACCAATGCGATTCTCATTGGCATCCATTTGTAATATCAACTGCCCTTGCTGGCACCGCAGCGCGCCGGCTAAATCTCCTAAAGCGTATGCACCCATCGAACTATTGATGTCCAACCCCGTTACCAATAAACGCCCCTGTAATTGCTCACACCAAGGCGTACCTTGTTGATACGTCCGTAAAGTTAACGTACTGCTCCCTCCTACTTGGGCATTCATTAACAATTTTTGCCGGCCAATCAACCAATTCAATGGGGTATGCAAGCGGCCGTTTTCAATCTCCAAACCGGACCAACCGTACTGAATATTGGCGTGCGCTTGCACGGGGTTGCCGGTAATTTTAAGGGAGCCTCCAATCGCCCCGGTTAAGAGCTTTTGCGGCAAGAGTTGCCACTGCAGCTGCTCAAGAGAGCGGCCATCGAACACCACCTGCTCCACTTGCCCTTGCCACAGCGAGCCGGAGATCCCGTATAACTGAACATTGGCGGGCTTCTGTGGCAACAGGTGCCACACCCAAGCTGCTGGTACGGTAACAACCAAGCAACCAGCAAACCCTAACACCCCAAACAACGTGCCAATAACCGCTTTTTTCACGACCAATTTCCTTAAGGCTTACTTAACTGTAAACGCCGTACTTGCACGATACCGCCCTCTTTCGCCGCGTCTAAATCCAACGCGGTGATCTGGATCCCTTGCAGCTGTAGCGCCGCCAACCAAGTCATTAAACGACTGAATTCCACATCAGCAATCCACAATTGCAATTTATCGCCCTGAGGTTGCATCCGCTCAATCACAATTCGGCTGCTACTTGCAGTGCGGCTGGCAATTTGGCTCAAGCTGCCCTGTGCCGTCGCGCTGGCACGCCCTCCGCCTTGGCCCGTTTGACTTAAATAGAGGTTGGCATTTTGCTTCACTTGTACCAGCGAAGCGCGCTCGGCCGCCACTTGGCGTTCAGCTAGATCGCGCGCCTCGACCAATGGCTGCCAAATCCCAAAATAAAGCACCGCCATAAAAACTAAAGGGCCGGCAACACTCATCAATTGGCGCTCTTGTTCGGTACGACTCAGCCATTGCTGTTGAAGCTGATTAAGCCACTGATTCATCCTTTACCTCGTATGGTCAAGGTGCCACTTACACCGCTTTTTTCATTATTTAAAGCGCCACTTTGCACCGCAAAATGTTGTTGTGCACTTTCACCAAAGCGTTCAATCTGAGCAAACGATTTGCCCATCAATTGCATTCGCAGTTCGCCACGCCCTGCATCAAAGCGCAAATTCGACGGTTTCACGTCAGGCAATTCAGCAAAAGTGGGCTGCAATAAGGCCAACATCGCCATTAATTCACCGTCTTGACTGCCGCCGACGGCCCGCACTTTGGCTTGCAACTGACTGCGGGCATTCACCACCCGGGTCTCATTGGGAAATAAACTGCGATAAATTCGTTCTTGCTCGGCTTTTAAGGCGTATTGCTGCTGCGTCAGTTGGTGGGCGACTAAAGCATTATGACCGGCCGCTAAGGTAAAGAGCACCGCTGCGGCAATCCCTACCTTGCCCCATACCGCGACACCGGCATGGCGATTTTTTGCCGGTGCATAAACACCACTGAGCAGATTGAGCGGCGCTTGCGCGACCCCTTGAGCCAATAACAACATTGGTAATTCAAGTGGCTGCACCAACGGCTCAACGGTCTCAGGCACAGTCGTCAACGGGCTAAATAGAGCCCACGACTGCGGCTCATCCGCAGTGCTCAGCAAAGGTAACCAATCGCTGTCGACCACCTCACCTATCTCTTGGCTATGGCGTACTAACAACTGCTGTTCCAGTTGCAGCACTGATAAGGCACAACCATCAATCAGAGGTAATGCCAACACATCGGGCACCATCTTGCGATAAGTCAGCTGGGCACTCTCGAGCCATTGCTGCCACTGCATCATTTGCTGATGGCTCACAACCGCCACACTGACTTGCTCGCCGTGCCGAGGGCCTACCACAAAATGCAACCCTTCAACCTCTTCAGCCAGCTGTTCTTCTAGCATAAAAGGCAACGCTTTGAGTGCATGACGTTGTGCTTTGGCCGGCAACACTAATTGGGTGAGCAATATGGCACTACTGTCGACTAACACATCCACCGGCCGGCCACTGGCGCGCTCGGTTAACGTGGCCAGCGCCGCAGCATTACTTAATACTCCAGAGCTAATAATGTTGTGGGTACTATCAGACCACGTCACCCACGAAATGGACTGCTGGGGATCGCTGCCCAAGCGTACTACTAAACGTTCGCTCACTGTTGACCTCCATATTGGCGTGTTACCACCGATAACGCATTACCGTTGCGCTGTAACACGCTCTCTAATCGAAACACCGCGCTGCCGCTTTGGGCGCTGCCACGGACTCTAAAATAATTGCTGTCGACCACTAGGGTGGATTTTAACGCGGCACTGACGTCCGTTAACCGCTGCAGGCTTGACTCTGCCCAAAAATCATCAATGGATGCCCAGCCATCCGCAGGACGGCCATTTAACACATCTTGCGCTTCATCCACGCTCAATTTGCCTTCAAGCATACCAACCAAAAGCTGAGGCTGATCGGACGGTACCGTATTCACATTCAACCATTGCGTTGAATTACCCGGAATGGCGCAGATCTTATCATCCAAAAATTGATAGAGCGCAGCAGGAATACCCAAGACGGCACGCAGCTCACTGTGGTGCTGCATCAGTTGGTTCGGCGTTTGGTATGGATATGGTCGCGCTTGATATTCGGCGTCTTCCGCACCATAACTGCCGGCGGTGTCATTATCGCTATCAACAAAATCGCGTACTCGATCAACCAATTGTTCCACTTGGTAACGGTCAAGCTCGTATGCTTCGAGCATGGCCCTCAGTTGACGTGCCGGCAAAGGGGCTTGGTAAGAGTTTTCAGCTTGTTCGGCTTCCGTTAATCCTTGCGCTAACGCATTCACATTAAAACAACTACGCAAATCGCTGATGGTGCCGGAAATGGTGCCAAACTCCACCGGATATATCACCTCAGCAGTTGCCCAATATTGCTGCAAATGAATAGTGCCATCCGCATCATCAAAATCTTGTACTAATACTCGCTTGGCTAACGCTTCGGCCGACATGGCGTACCAATAAGCCTGTTCGTGATCGTTCAGGTTGATGGTACGTCGTACCGACAAATAGCTGCGGCTGCTCATGGTGGCGGCAACAGTGGCCATAACGGCCAAAACCAGTAACACCGTCAGTAAGGCAACGCCTCGTTGCTTACGCATCACCCTTGTTCCTCAGCTAACACGCCATCAGGCAGCAAAAACTGCCGCCGGATCACCCCGAATTCCGCCAACTCCAGCTCCACCGCAATGGCTTGTGGCAAAGATTGACCGTCGGTTTGGGTTACCCAGCTGCCATTAATGAAAAACGCAAAGCGCAAATCAACCACCTCATCGAGGAGGGCAAGCGTTTCCAAAGATTGGGCCGCCACTGGATCAGGATAAATGCTGTGTTGACGCTGCAATTGGCCATTTTCCACTCGGTAAATCACCTGTTGTAAACTGCCGCGCGGCAATCGGCCTTGTGGGTTAAGCCAGCCCAAGCGATAAAAGCGGATCCCTTGAGCGTCGGAGTTGGCGTAGTTACCACCATATTCAAAAATCTGATCCGTCACTTCCCCAAACGGATTGCGATTGGTGCGTGCCACCATTTGGCCAAAATCGTGTTCAAACATCAGCATGGTTCGCTGCAGATCGCGCAGCCGCTCTTGATTGGCTTGGCTTATCTCATTGCTGCGTAAGGTCTGCTGTAAAATAGCGGCACTGGAGAGCGATAACAAAGCAAACACCACGATCGCCATCAGCATTTCAATCAGGGTAAAACCCCGCAATTTAATTGGCGTTACTGGCATAGGTTTGCACCTGAGCTAAGACGTTATCAAAGTTGCGATCCAGCGCGACACTCACTTCAACCATACGTAAATTTTTATCACTGGCTTCGATAACTTGTTGCCGCCAAAACCATGTGCGTTCAGCCAATTCACTGTCACCATTGGTTGTGCCTAAAGCCGGAAATGGAGTGAGTAACGCGGTCTCCACCAAACGGTTATGGGCCACATAATTGGCCAACGTGCGCTCCGTTAGCACAGGCGTAGTGCTTAACTGAATGGTCGCGGTATTAATAATCGCTAATGCCGCCGTCGCAAAAATGGCTAACGCCACCATCACCTCAAGCAACGTAAAACCTCGTGCCGACATTAGTTATCCACCTCATGGGCCCAATAGGGACGCCCAAAAGCATCCATCACCAACTCTAACGTTGGGCTGGTGGTGCCTTGTTTGGCTTGTAAAAACAGCCGAAATGCGGTCATTTCACCGGAAGGTAAAAGCAAAATTTGCGGCTCTGGATGTTGATTTTTTTGCTCTTCAGAGCGCTCAAATAACGACTTATCTAAACCAAATTGAGAGGCGGTCTGCTCCTCATCTTGCGTCAGGGGTAGCCCCTCCACCTGCAAGGAAAACACCAACGCTTCATCAACTTGACGCTCTCGAAACAGCCGCTCATCACTAGCCAGCCGTTCCCAGCGTTCACCCTGAGGTTCCCAACGGGCAAAAAAATAACGGTGTGGTTCAATCACCACTCCGTACAATTCGCCACGTAATTGCGCTTCTTCCAGCGCCGTGGCCACAACAACCGACAATTCATTGCCTTGCTCACGCATCGCCGCAGCCGTTTTATCACCACCAAACACCAGGGAAACCGCCCCTGCCATTACCCCAATTAAGGTAACCACAAGCAGCAGCTCTATGAGTGTGAACCCCCGCTGACGAGCAGGGGTGGCGGAGAGGTGAGCCATTATTGGTAATCTTGCAGATTAAAGTTACAAATGTCGTCTTCGGTGCCCAGTTGCAGATCGGGCCCAGCACTGCACAGATCAAAACGGGAGACTTCGCCTGGGCTTAACAGCACGTAATCATTACCCCATGGATCACTCGGCAAGCGCTGAATGTAACCTCCGGTTTGGTAGTTACGTGGCTCAGGAGAACTGGTTGGGCGTTGCACTAAAGCTTCTAACCCCTGCTCGGTGGTTGGCATCACGCTGTTGTGGGCGTAATACATCTGCAGCGCATTTTCTAACCCCGAGATGTCCGCCACCACTTTTTGGGTATTCGCGCGATCTCGGTTACCTAAAATATTGGGGGCAACCAACGAAGCCAACACGCCAATAATCACCAGCACCATCATCACTTCTAAGAGGGTAAAGCCGCCTTGACGACGGCTTGAATTTAAGCCTTTCATATTATCTATCCTTCAAAAATATCTGTTTTAGATCATGGTGTTAAGAGCCAACATTGGCTGCAAAATTGCAATCACAATAAACATAACAATTCCCGCCATAATAACCACAATTAACGGCTGTAAAACCGCTAAAGCCACCGTCAATAACGATTCAAATTCACGGTCTTGATTATCGGCAGCACGGGCGAGCATGCCATCAAGCTCACCGGATTTTTCGCCAGAGGCGATCATGTGCAGCATCATCGGAGGGAACAATTTGGTTTGTTCTAACGATCCCCGTAGCGAAGCACCTTCACGTACCTTGCTGGTCGCAATAGTAACCGCTTGTTTCACCTGCAAATTCAAAAGCACGTCTGAGGCAATTTTCATGGCCTCAAGCATCGGTACGCCAGACGAGGTTAAGGTACTTAAAGTGCGCGCAAAACGCGCCGTGTTCATGCCTCGAGAGATTTTGCCGATCAGAGGTAAACGCAGCAGGATCTGGTGCCAACGTAAATGCCATTGTGGCTTGCGCAGCGCCTGCTTAAAAAGCAATAACCCAATGGCAATGGCGGCAAACAGGTACAACCCATAAGCCAGCAGAAAATCCGATACGTCGATTAAAAACTGAGTGGTGGCGGGTAACGCCTGCCCCATATGCTCAAATTGCGATACCACCTTGGGCACCACAGAAGTAAGCAGATAGACCACCACACTGATGGCCACGATGGTAAGAATGATGGGGTACACCAACGCTTGCGTCATTTTGGCGTTCAGCTCTTGGCGGGCTTCGGTGTAATCGGCCAAACGCTCCAGCACCACTTCTAAGTGGCCGGATTTCTCACCGGAAGCCACCATAGCAACAAACAACTGATCAAAAACCTGCGGAAACTCCGCCATGGACTCAGCCAAACTGTAGCCTTCCACGACTTTGGCTCGCACCGCCATCAACATGCTTTTTAAACGGGGTTGCTCATTTTGTTCAGCCACCGCTTTAAGGCACTCTTCTAATGGCAAACCACCCGCCACCAGCGTCGCTAATTGGCGAGTGATTAGAGCCAGTGCCGTGGCGTTAATGCGCGGAGAGAAAAACGCGCTGACACCACCGCTTGCCACGTTTTTTTTCTCGCGCTTGGCCGCTTCGGTTAGCGTCAGTGGCATTAACTGCTGCTCACGCAATTGCGCCCGCGCCTGTTTGGCCGTATCGGCCTCAACCACCCCTTTTACTGACTTACCCGCCAGTGTCAGAGCTTCGTATTCAAACGCTGCCATGCTACTTACTCCTCGCGCGTAACTCGCATCACCTCTTCTAAGGTGGTGACACCCGCTTTCGCTTTGGCAAAGCCATCTTCTCGAATTGAGGGCGTGGTGCTGCGCAGATATTTTTCAATCGCCAGCTCACCGCGACCACTGTGGATCAGCTCGCGGATGGGATCATCCACCTCCAACAATTCATGAATGCCAGTACGTCCTTTATAACCGCTGTGATTACACTGTTCACAGCCTAAAGGCTTATACAGGGTACAAGGCTGATGTGGCGCCAGCTCCAGCACCGTAAGCTCGCGTTCGCTGGCATCATAAGGTTGTTTGCAATGTGGGCACAGCGTACGCACCAATCGTTGGGCCAATACGCCAAGCAATGACGAAGACACCAAAAACGGTTCAACCCCCATATCCTGCAAACGCGTCACCGCGCCAGAGGCGGTGTTGGTGTGCAAAGTTGAGATCACCAAGTGACCGGTTAACGAGGCTTGTACCGCGATTTGACCGGTTTCTAAATCTCGAATTTCACCCACCATCACCACGTCGGGATCTTGCCGCAAAATGGCTCGTAAACCACGGGCAAAGGTCATATCCACCTTAGCGTTTACCTGCGTTTGACCGATCCCTTCCAGTTCATACTCAATGGGATCTTCCACCGTTAAAATATTACGGTCACGGCTGTTGATCTCGGTTAAACCCGCGTACAAGGTGGTGGATTTACCCGAACCGGTCGGGCCGGTCACCAATAAGATCCCATGAGGGCGGCGGATCAATACATTAAAGCGTTCGCGAATGGCGCCGGACATCCCGAGTTGTTCAAGATTCAGTACCGATTGATTTTTATCAAGCAAACGCATTACCACCCGCTCACCACGAGACGATGGCATGGTCGAAACCCGTACGTCCACGGCGCGACCACCAATACGCAATGAAATGCGGCCATCTTGTGGTACCCGCTTTTCGGCAATGTCTAATTTGGCCATTACCTTGATACGAGACACCAATAAGCTGGCAATTTTACGTTGCTGTTTAAGCACTTCTCGTAAAACACCGTCAATGCGAAAGCGGACAACCAGCTCTTTTTCGTAGGTTTCAACGTGAATGTCTGAGGCACCGAGTTTGATTGACTCAGACAACAATGCGTTGATCAGGCGAATGATTGGCGCATCATCATCGGCATCGAGCAGATCTTCGGTTTCCGGTAACTCATCGGCCAATGACGTCAAATCGTCATCCTTGCCAATGTCTTCCATCAACTGCTGCGCTTCCGAAGAGGCTTGCTGATAAAGCTCGGTTAAGGCCAAATCAAAGGCGTGATTATCCAGCGCAACCAATTGCAATGATTGACCATAAACGCGGCGGGCTTCCAGCAAGGCAGCACGGGTTGCCGAGGCCACATAACACAGCTGAGCCGGGCTTTGACGATCATCAATCATCACCCCCATGCGCCGCGCAAACGCAAACGGCAACCGTTTAGGCAACAACGGAGCGTCTGCCAGCTCAGCTGGCGTTGCCTCCTCCGGCTCAAAAGGCGCATGCCGTTCACTCATTCGACGACTCCATTAAGCGCTGGCTGCGCAACGCATCATTGCGTTGACTCACGTCTTCCACGGCATCGTGCATCCATTGGTTTTCATCACGCAGTGGCGTCAACATACGGCGGCCACTTTGGTGGCGCTGCAAAAGATCCATAATTTCAGGGCTCATGCCATCAGGAGTTACCCACTCATCCAACACTGGAACGGTTTCCCATGGCATTAAATTAATGCCATTTTCACGCTGTTTAAGTTGTTCGCCACGGAAGAAATTGTACTTACGACCAGAGATGGCATTCATGGTTACCGAGTCGCGAATAATCGTCGGCTTGATGAAAATCATCAGGTTACGCTTGCTCTTTTTCGACGAAGTAGAGCGGAATAAATTACCAATAAATGGAATGTCGCCTAACAGGGGAATTTTCGACACCGACTCTTGCACGTCTTCACTGAGCAAGCCACCTAGCACAACGGTTTCGCCTGACTCCGCCAAGACCGTCGTGGTCAACGAACGCTTACCAAAGGTCACGTCCACCGCAGTGCGGCCATTAATGCTTGACACCTCTTGCTGAATTTTCAGCTGCACCGCATTGCCTTCGTTGATCTGCGGAGTCACTGTCAGCTTGATGCCAATCTCTTTGCGTTCCACGGTGGTAAAAGGGTTGCTGTTGCTCGACCCAGTCGCGGAACCGGTGATCACCGGCACTTCGTCGCCCACCACAAACGAGGCTTCTTCGTTATCCAACGTAGTTAAACTGGGCGCCGATAACACGTTCGAGTTGGAATCGGCAGCCACTGCTTGAATCAGCGCCCCAAAATCGCCAAAGGCCATGCCCCACGCCATGCCATTCACTTTGGCTAAAGCGGCGGCTAAGGTACTGATATCCCCTTCAGTTTCAGGGTTCGTCGTCACCGTGCCCGTGGTTGAGTCCACAATGGTATTACCCTCTGTTGGACGGGCATCCCAGATCCCAGCGCCAATCTCACCGATGGTGGTACCAAAGCTGGAATTATATTGCACCAGACCACCGGAGGCCGTACCAAACTGAACATCAAAGCCCACTTCATCGCCTTCCGCCACTTCCACGATGATCGCCTCAACCAATACTTGCGCACGGCGAATATCGAGCTGACGAATCACATTTTCTAAGGTTTGGATTTGATCGGGTTGCGCATTAATCACCAACGCATTGGAGTCTTTGTGGGCCATGATGGTAATGCCCGCCTTCGCGCGCGCACTGCCCGTGCCATCTTCTTTGGCTAAGCTGGCTGCAAAACCCGACAACACCGTTTGCAGATCATCCGCTTTGGCGTATTTCAGGTAAACCACCTTGGTGTTGCCGGAGCTTTTCATGTCTTGGTCTAAGTCGCGAACCAACTCAGCCGCACGCGAACGCGCGCGTTCATCGCCACTGATGATCACCGAGTTGGTGCGCTCATCCGCCACCACTTTAGGGGCGCCACCGACTCCCGCTGTCGCTTGGCTGCCGGCACCGCGATACAGCGAATCGATAATGCGCACTAATTCGGCCGCACTGGCATACTGCAAACGCACCACTTCAACTTTAATATCACCCTGTAAATCAACGCGTTTTACAATTTCAACCAGCTTGTTTACGGTGGCTGCGCGACCGGTGATCATCAGCACGTTGGACGGATCGTAGTTAACGACGTTACCGCCGCCGGCATTGTTATTTAACTGCCGCAGCAGTGGCGCCAGCTGTTTCGCTTCAACGTTATACAGTGGCACAATGCGAGTCACCATCTCATCGCCTGTACCCGGGTTACGATCATCCGCAACACGAATGTTGGCGTCTTTCGAGTCTTTGTCTTTAATCACCTTGATGATGTTGCCATCGGGCATCTCAACCACGGCATAGCCATAGACCTGCAACACCGACAGGAAGAATTGATAGTACTGATCTTCACTCAGCAAATCGTAACTTCGGACGTTAATTTTGCCGCGCACCGAGGGATCAACAATGATGGTTTTATTCAGATTTTTACCAACAATGTTAATGAACTCTTGAATGTCAGTGCCTTTAAAATTCGCCGCATATTGGGCGTCATCAGCCACAACGGCAAAAGTAGTAAAGCCGGCTAATACCGTGGCAAGCACATGTTGCTTAAACCAAGGTAAACGGCGCGGGTTCGTGGTCATATCAGTCCTTCACTTACGCGTTTATTGTTGTGGTAATGAAAATTCAATTTGAGTTAATTGGCCGTCGCGCTCCACCATAACGGACGCGTCGGTTAATTGCGGTAACTCACCCATAAACAAGGCGGCTTGGCCTAGATCAGTGAGATCATAGCCATTAATAGAAACCGCCAAATCATTGGGCTGTAAGCCCGATTCGGTAAACAAGGCTCGCCCCTGCTTGCCCGGATTTAAGCGATACCCTTTCACGCCACCGACTTCGCGATCTTGCACTGGCGAAATGCTAATGTAATCGGTTAATTTGCTGGGATCGCTGAGCAACAGATCGCGTGCATCCGCCAAGGCTTCCGCCGTTTCGTCCGAGCGGGTTGTTTCAGCGCGGGGGCGATCCTCTCTGACCGACGATTGCCGCAGACGTTCCGTGGTTGCCCCAGAAGTTGGGGTGTACTCCATCCCATCAAGCATCAAGGTTTCATAGCGCCCGCCATTCAAGATAATGGCGCGATCCGCATACACCTCATGCAAACTGGCATTAGTGCGATCGATTTTATCGCCAATGCTATAGGTCTCTTGCTTACCCGCACTTTCAATCACAGCGATGCCACGATCTTCGCGCGAACTGGCCACTAACCCTGTTAATAAAATGCGCAACGTGGTTTTTGGTGCATCGGTGATCACCTCACGCACAACCGGTACTTCTTCCACCGGTGTAACCGGCGTCTCAGCCACGGTGCCAAACAGCGATAAAGCCAATAAGGGTTCGATGGTCGGCGCTTGGCCACCATGATGTGGTGCTCGTTCCGGTTGCCACAGTGGTGGCGTCGATTGCGGCTCAGGCAACACCTGCCATGTCACCTTAGCGGCCACATAACAACAACCCACCCCCAACAACACCGTTAACCAGCGTGCCAGACGAGCTTGAGAAAAGTACCCTAAGGTACGGTGCGACAATGCGGTAAAATCCATGGTTTCGATGGCATCTAGTTAAAATAATTAAGGCGACAATACAAGGCTGTAGAGCATTGCGACATCGTCATAACTTACGCCATAACTCTGCGACAAACCAGCATACACAAGCGCTACATAAAGCAGGCGTCAAGCCGTGCATAATACCGTTTTTGCCCTTAAAATGTCGCCTAAATAACGTTAAAACACGGCCAACATAGCGTGCGGCTGTGATTATACCGAAGGGATCGCGTATGGGTGATTTGGTTCGTCTCGACAAATGGCTTTGGGCTACTCGCTTTTATAAAACGCGCGCTTTAGCACAAGAAATGGTGAATGGCGGCAAAGTTCAGGTGAACGGCCAGCGCACAAAACCCAGCCGTAAAGTTGAGATCGGTGCCACTATTACTTTGTGGCAAGGGTTTGATGAAAAAGAGTTATTGGTATTAGGGCTGTCCAACAAACGCCTCAGTGCACCAGATGCACAAGCCTTGTATCAAGAAACCGAAGACAGCATGCAGCGGCGCACGGAGCGTGCTGAGCAGCGCCGTCTTAAAGCCGATGCCGATCCCACTGCCCGTCGCCCAGATAAAAAACAGCGCCGGAAAATTATTCGCTTCAAACAGCAGGACACTTAAATTCATGAAACACACCGATCAGCTGCAACGTTACCTGTTCGACAAAGCCGACGTACGTGGTGAACTCGTACAATTAGAAGACAGCTATCAACAAATTCTCGCCACCCACCAATACCCTGCTCCTGTGCAGCGGTTACTGGGCGAATTGCAGGCGGCCACCGCCATGCTCACCGCCACCTTAAAATTTGAAGGGGAAATTGCGGTGCAGATGCAAGGCGATGGCCCAGTCAGTCTGGCGGTCATTAATGGCGATCACCGCCATGTAATGCGTGGTGTGGCCCGTTTTGAGGGCGAGATAATCGATGGCGATCTGCAGCAACTTATCGGCAAGGGACACTTAGTGATCACCATCACCCCTACTGATGGCGAACGCTACCAAGGGATTGTCGCACTGGATCAACCCACACTCGCCGCCAATATCGAGCAATATTTTGCGCAATCAGAACAACTGAATACCCGCATTTGGTTACACGCCAATGGGCAATTTGCCTGTGGCATGCTGCTGCAACAGATGCCAGCTAGTAATATTATTGCCACAGTCGACTTTAGCCATTTAGAAGCACTGACCGACACCATCAAGGCCGAAGAGCTGTACCAGCTACCCTTCACTGAAGTGCTGTATCGTCTGTACCACGAAGAGTCCATTCAGATGTTTGAGGGCGCACAAGTGCGCTTTGCTTGTCGCTGTTCCCGTGAACGCAGTTTGGCGGCTTTACAAAGCATCAGCCAAGCCGAGCGCGAAGAGATGGTGGCTGAGATGGGGCAAATCACCATGCATTGCGATTATTGCAATAGCACTTATCAATTCGATGCCATCGACATTGCAGCCATAGGCCAAACGTCCGCGCCCAATCAGACCCAGCACTAACGCCCTCTTGGCAACAACAGCCTAAGTCACAATGTGATAAAGAATAAAAAGCCGCCTAAAGGCGGCTTTTTCGTGCCCCAATTCAGCTCCCTTCTGCTAAGCCTTATACAGTACACGCTTTTTAAAGGCAGCCAACCAAACTCAAAGGTACTGCCCAAACCCCATCAAGGAGCGAGGAAACGCCTATGTCTGTCATTTGGCAGGAACTCAGCCACGCCGAACTGATCCAAGCCGCAATCGAACATCAAGAAGGTCTCTTAGCCAGCAATGGCGCTTTGGTAGTTACCACCGGCCCCCGTACTGGGCGTTCACCGCAAGATCGCTTTATCGTACAAGAACCCAGCACCACCGATGACATCGATTGGGGCAACATCAATCGCCCCTTTAGTCCCGTCCAATTTGACGCCCTCTGGCAGCGGGTTGAGCAATACCTCAATGGGTTAGATCATTACCGCTCTCAGCTGCAAGTCGGTGCCGACGAGCAGCATTATCAGCCGCTGGATGTCCGCACAGAGACGGCTTGGCATCATCTGTTTGCACGCAATTTATTTATCGTGCCCGCCCAAGTAAACCCCGGGAACAAACCCGTATGGCAGATCCTAAATGCGGCCAATTTTGTTTGCGTGCCGGAGCGAGATGGCACCCATTCAGATGGCGCTGTCATTATTCACTTTGCCCAACGCAAAGTATTACTGGCAGGCATGCGCTACGCCGGAGAAATGAAAAAAGCGATGTTTTCGGTGCAAAATTTTCTGCTACCCGCCAAAGGCGTTTTGCCCATGCACTGCTCGGCAAACGTTGGGGAACAAGGCGATACAACGCTCTTTTTTGGCTTATCTGGCACCGGTAAAACCACCTTATCGGCAGATCCCAAACGACGCTTAATTGGTGACGATGAACACGGTTGGGCAGCTGGTGGGGTTTTTAATATTGAAGGTGGCTGCTACGCCAAATGCATCGATTTATCCAAAAAAAATGAGCCGTTGATCTGGCATGCCATCCGCTTTGGTGCCGTGCTGGAAAACGTGCGCCTCAATAACCAACGTGAACCGGACTATCACGATGAGAGCCTCACCCAAAACAGCCGCGCTGCTTACCCTCTAAGCCACATTCAACAGCGAGTGATCGATAATTTTGGCGCCGAGCCCACCGCGGTGATCTTTCTTACCTGCGATGTTTCAGGGGTACTGCCTCCAGTTGCCAAGCTCTCTAAACAAGCTGCGGCATACCATTTTTTATCGGGCTATACCGCTAAGGTCGGCTCCACTGAAATGGGCAGCCAAGCCGCGATTGAATCCACCTTTTCAACCTGCTTTGGCTCCCCATTTTTCCCTCGGCCAGCAGGCGTATATGCCGAGCTATTGATGGAGCGCATTGAGGCTTTTGGCAGCCAAGTGTATTTGGTCAATACCGGTTGGACTGGCGGACCCTTTGGCGAAGGCACACGCTTTTCCATTCCCACCACCCGCGCCATCATCGACGCCATTGTGGCCGGCGAATTAGACGACACCCCAACCGAGCAATTGAGTTTGCTCAACCTTGAGGTGCCCGTGCGCGTTAATGGTGTCGACTCGGCGTTGTTATTGCCCCGCAATACTTGGCAAGATCCCACGCGCTACGATCACTACGCTCAGCAATTGGCCCGAGAGTTTATTGAAAATTTCAAAAAGTATCAGGTGTCTGAAGCGATCATCCAAGCAGGACCAACTCAACCACCGTGCTAACCCGTAAGCGATCGAGTCATGGCGCGCGGTAACCACACGCGCGCTTGCAGCCCGCCTTCGGCCCGATTCGCAAGCTCAATTCGGCCCCCCAAACCATCCAAAATTCGACGAACAATGGCCAACCCTAGCCCAGAACCCGCCCCGCCGCGCGCTTGGTCCCCTTGTTGAAATGGCTCAAACAACGGAGCAATTTGCTCTGGAGCAATACCGGGGCCATCGTCTTCCACCATCAACCAAATCCCTTGTTCGTCACAACCGCTGCTTAACAGCAGCCAGCCATGGCCATAACGCAGTCCATTTTCCACCAAATTCCCAAGCACGCGTTTCAGTGCAACGGGTGGGAGAGGCAGTTTGGGTAAATCGGCTAACACCAAGTTAATGGTGACCCCTCGCACGGCTTCTTGCTGGGCAATTTCATTAAGTAAATCATTTAATTGAAGCCATTGATGCGGCTCATTTTGATGACCGCGAATGAACGCAATGAATTGATCAATAATGGCATTCATGTCATCGATATCCATCTCGATCCCCTCTTTAAGCAACGCCTCACGCTCATCGAGCATTTCCGTTGCCAAGCGGATCCGTGTTAAGGGCGTGCGCAGATCATGCGACACTCCCGCCAACAGCAACTGGCGATCGCTTTCCTGCTTCGCCATCGAGTTCGACATCCGGTTAAAGGCATTGGTTACCTCGCGGATCTCAATGGTACCAGCCAACGGCAATGGCGCTGGAATGTGGCCGCGCGAAACCATCAAAGCCGCCTCTTGCAAGTGCTGCAAAGGCAAGGAGTAACGACGCGCCACGGCCCAGCCGCCAAATAAGGACAAACCAATCATGCTAGCTAGATACACCGTCAACGGCGTAATCGTGGCTTGATCAAAATCCGTCAATGGCACCCGTAGCCAGATCTGCGGTGCCTGTGGCGGTCGGATCCAGATCTGATAGCCGTTATCGGTTGTTAAACGCACTTCGGCTCGGCCATTCAGATGGGCGCTCATCTGCTGCGAAAGCGAGGGATAAGGTGTGGCCTGCGCTAATCCGAGTTGCTGTGCATCGGTAACCGAAAACGCCGCCATATAACGATCTTGTTCTAAACGCGACTGGAGCGCTTCAATCGTGGTTAGATGGTTAATATCAAGCGCCAAATCGTGAAATGCAAATTCCACTTGGCGCGCAACCAATTCCACAATTTGGCGCGAGGTGGGTTTTAATACATAAAGGGTGGCCGCCCAAAAAAACAACAGCTGGGTGATCAGTACCACTGCGCCTATCAGCAACGCGATTTGGCCGAAATAACTGCGAGGCAACCGCATCCAGCGCATTAGGCAGCACTGCCATCGGGTACAAAAACGTAGCCCAGCCCCCACACAGTTTGAATATACCGAGGGTGGGAGGGATCAACTTCAATCAAACGGCGTAAACGCGAGATCTGCACATCAATGGAACGCTCCAACGCACTGTAATCACGGCCACGGGCTTGATTCATTAACTTATCGCGACTCATCGGCTCACGGGGAGCGCTCACCAAGACTTTCAACACCGCAAATTCGCCCGAGGTCAATGCCACTGGCTGATCCGCCTTGTACAGCTCACGGGTGGCCAAATTCAACCGATGCTCGCCAAAATACACCTCTTCCTCTTGTTGCGACGGCGCGCCAGGCAATTCCTGAGGCCGGCGCCGCAACACCGCGCGGATCCGCGCCAACAGTTCACGTGGGTTAAAAGGCTTCGGCAAATAATCATCGGCGCCCATTTCCAGCCCAGTAATGCGATCAGACTCATCGCCCTTGGCTGTAAGCATCACAATGGGGATGCGATTGTTTTTAGCTCGTAAACGCTGACAAATCGACAGGCCATCCTCGCCGGGTAACATTAAATCCAACACCAAGAGATGAAAATTTTCTCGTGCCAGATGGCGATCCATTTGTTCAGCATTGGCTGCACTGCGCACCTGAAAGCCTTGTTCAATCAAATAGCGCTCTAACAAACCGCGCAAGCGAATGTCGTCATCCACAACCAATATTTTGGTGGTTTCCTGTTCCATTTTTGATCCCCTGTTCGTGGTGATGCTAGCCGATACTCATTGGCTAAAGCCGCCCATCGCAGCCACGCGGAGGCTTGAGCAACACCTTTAATTATCAAATGGTTGGTAACTTATGCGGTTAATGTACCATGTGGTTTCACCCGCTGGGGTACGCACCATCACCTCATCATCAACCTGTTTGCCTAATAGGGCGCGAGCTAATGGTGAGTCGATGCTGATCTTGCCGGCGCTGATCTCAAACTCGTCTGGACCAACTAATTGGTATTGCTTGCATACGCCCTGCTCGGATTCCAGCTCCAGCCAAGCCCCAAAATACGCTTTGCCTTCCTGTCGGGGATCGGGCTCAACCACCCGCAATACTTCCATGCGTTTATTTAAAAAGCGCACGCGTCGATCGATCTCTCGCAGCCGTTTTTTGCCGTAGATGTACTCGGCATTTTCACTGCGATCGCCCAATGCCGCCGCATCAGAAACCGCTTGCGTGACTTGTGGGCGCTCCACTTTCCACAAAAACTTTAATTCGGCTTCCAGCGCATTCCAGCCGGCTCGGGTAATCAAGTTGGCTTTACTCAATGGGTTACTACCTTTTATTGGGCCACTGCTGCGCACTATAACAACTGTGCTATTGTCGGTGCCACTGACTCTTCTTGCCGCCACAAATTCATGCACGTTATTGAAACCACCCTAGCCCAAGAGCTGGCACTCAACCCAGCGCAGATCCGCGCCACTCTCGCCCTACTGGACGAGGGCGCCACCGTCCCTTTTATTGCACGTTATCGAAAAGAGGCCACCGGCGGCATTGACGACCAAACCTTACGGCAATTAGAGCAACGCCTGCGCTATTTACGCGAGTTGATGCAGCGCAAGGCTCATATTCGCAGTGCCATTGAGGCCCTTGGGTTACTGACACCCGCACTGGTTACAAACCTTGAGCAGATCGTCAGTAAAACCGAATTAGAGGCGCTCTATCTGCCCTTTAAAAGCAAGCGCCGCACCAAAGGACAATTGGCACTGGAAGCGGGGCTGCAACCGCTGGCCATGCAATTGTGGCAACAACCAACGAAGGATCTCCACGCCCTCGCCAAACCTTATTGCCAAGAAAATTACCCCACAACCGCCGCCGTCCTTGAGGGGTGCCAAGCGCTATTGGCCGAACACTTTAGCAGTGATCCCACGGTGGTAGGCGCCTTACGTCAAGCATTAAGTCGCGGCTGGCTCTGCAGCAAAGTCAGCCGTGGTAAAGCCGATGAACACAGTAAATTTCGCGACTATTATCAGCATCAAGAACGCTATGCCAAGGTACCATCCCACCGTGCCTTGGCCATGCTTCGTGGCCGCAACAGCGGCGAGCTTTCACTGAGTGTGCGCATCGAAGAGACGCCCATTGCCCGTGGTCAGTTAAGTGAAGCGGAGCGTTTATTAGCCCGCACATTAGCCATTCCTGAGCACGGCCATGTCGGCCACCAATGGCTGTTACAAACTGTGCAACAGTGCTGGAAAACCAAACTTGGGCCCAGTTTGGACAACAGCTTGCTCAGCGCCTTACAAACTCAAGCAGAACAAGCTGCCATCGAGGTGTTTGCGGCCAATATGCACGATTTGCTGATGGCGGCACCGGCTGGGGCCAAAATTACCTTAGCCCTTGATCCTGGGTTGCGTACTGGCTGTAAAGTAGCCGTGATTGACGCCACCGGTAAAGTACTGAGCACCACCACCATTTACCCGCATGTTCCGCAGCAGCAATGGGACGCGGCCAAGCACGTTTTAGTGCAATTGGTGCAGCAGCATCAGGTGCAGCTGATTGCCATTGGCAATGGCACCGCCAGCCGTGAAACCGACCGTTTAGCAACGGAGCTGATTGCCCACTGTCGCGCAGCAGGGCAAGCGCTTACCAAAGTGCTGGTTTCAGAAGCAGGCGCCTCGGTTTACAGCGCATCGGAACTCGCGGCCAGCGAGTTGCCGCAATTGGACGTCAGCCTGCGCGGCGCGGTCTCCATCGGCCGCCGTCTACAAGACCCATTAGCTGAGCTGGTGAAAATCGACCCTAAAGCCATTGGGGTTGGGCAATATCAACACGATGTGAACCAAACCCAGTTGGCGCACAGTTTGGATGCCGTAGTGGAAGATTGCGTTAACCGTGTGGGCGTGGATCTCAACCGCGCATCGCCAGCATTACTGGCTCGAGTGGCTGGCCTCACCCCAACATTGGCCAACCACATTGTTGATTATCGGAATGCCAACGGGCGCTTTCACAGCCGTGCCGAGTTAAAAAAAGTGTATCGGTTAGGGCCAAAAGCGTTTGAACAATGCGCGGGTTTTTTACGCATTAACGATGGCACGAATCCACTTGATGGCAGCGGCGTTCACCCTGAAGCCTATGCCGTTGTGCAAGCCATTTGCCAGCAAACGGGGTTAACGGCGGCGGCCTTGATTGGCAATAGTGGCGTACTTAACCAATTAGATCCCAATCAATTTATAACGGCTCAATTTGGGTTCCCAACCATCCAAGACATTATTAGTGAGCTCGACAAGCCGGGCCGAGATCCCCGAGGCCAATTTATCAGCGTGCAGTTTGCCGATGGCGTCACTACCCTAAACGACTTACAACTTGGCATGGTGCTCGAAGGCGTGATCAGTAATGTCACCCACTTTGGTGCCTTTGTTGATATCGGTGTAAAACAAGATGGGCTGGTGCACATCTCTGCGTTGGCCGATCGCTTTGTGGCCGATCCACGCACCGTGGTAAAAACCGGCGATGTGGTGAAAGTGAAAATTGTAACACTCGATATTGCCCGTAAACGGATTGGGTTAAGCATGCGTTTGCAAGACGCCGTCAGTACTGAACAGCCCCAAAGCCACACAGCGGCACCACGCAGTTCACACCCGCATTCTGCTGAGGCTCCGGTCGCCAACAGCTTCGCCGCCGCATTTGCGCAAGCCAAACCAAGGCGTTAACCAACGGTTTATGGGCAAGATTAAGTGGTGGCCAATAACTTAGGCGGTGTTTGTGGGTGTACGCGCAAATGGTAGTAATTAGCAATGATCACCCCAAACTGCTCCACCTGCTCTGCCGTTAATTGCAATAAATGGCTAGGTTCATCCACATGGCTGCGTGAACGTCGCTTTCCCGGCCGTTCAATGGTTGGATGGGCTTGAGCTAATAACGACTTTAACGATTCGGGGCGGGTGCGCTTTTTTTGCTGTTCTGGCTGTTGCTCCGCTTCGCCGCCTTCTTGTTCGGCGGTTTCCCCATCCAGCGCTTCGATCTGACTGAACAGGCTGCGTTCGTTTTTCGGATCAATGGCTCGCTCGGCAGCGGTTTTCATCAGCGGTTCAGGCGGCGGTAACGGCGGCCTTAGCTGTTGTTCACGAGCGGCACTGTCGGTCGGTGCATTGCTGGTTGTGAGTGGTACATGAGGAAAATTTGAAACTAAAAACATCGATTTTCCTCAAAAGTGGGTTATTAACAGCAGAATGATAACATTAATTAACGAAAATCAATCGGTTTTCCTATTGATAAAACGCCGCAAGTGCACGTGAGACTAAATCAAAATGGGAGATGAACGGCGCGTGCCCCGCCTCTGGGATCACAATCGACTGAGTTTGACGGCTACCGGCCTGAGCGCTAGGCGCGTCCCAATACTCATCAACTTGCGCAAGCGTGGTCTTCGGCACTAACGCATCATTGGCACCATAAATTCGCAACCAACGTCCTTGCAGCTGCCTTAATTGCGGGCGCTGATCGGTGCTTTGCAACAGTTGCAATCCAGCCTGTAACGTTGTTGCCTCCGCCAAGGGCAGCGCAAAAATCGCCTGTTTTAAGGCGCGGATATCGGCGCGTGCCGAGACCGAACCCATCCCTTGCAACGCCAAAAAATCACTGATGGTTTTCTTCAGATCTTGCTGTAACTGTTGGCCAAAACGCGCCAATACTGGCGCGCTAATACCGGGCCACTCAGGCTGTTCAACAAAACAGGGGGAGCTGGCAATCGTACATAATGAACGCGTTCTCTCCGGTGCCTGCAAGGCCATTTCAGTAGCGATTAACCCCCCTAAAGACCAACCGAGCAAATGACAATCGCAGGGGATCTGACGCCACAGTTCTTGCGCCAGTAACGCCAAGTTATCATCCCATGACGAAGCCTCAATACCACCGTAACCCGGCAAGGTGACCACCCCAACACGCAACCCACACGTTTGTAACCAAGGCACCAATTGCGCCCAAACGGCGCCATTCATCCCCCAGCCGTGCAGTAAGATCACCGCTTCACCGTGGCCATCATGCCAATGGATTTTTGCCACGGGAGGCGTTAGTGTGGAATTTATGAGCATCGTATCAAAACTTAAACAATGGTTGGCCACCAGTGTACCGAATCGCTGCCAGCTATGTCAGCAAGTGGTGCTGCAAGGGCAGGGCTTATGTCATTGCTGTCTCAACGATTTAACCCCCCCTTTATTGTGCAGCCGTTGCACGGCACCACTCACGCCAGTGGCGTCTATGTCTGTCGCCAAAACAGCAGCCACGCCAACTCACTCAACTTGGCCCCGATGCGGTGCTTGCCTGAATAAACCCCTACGGTTACCGATTATCGCCGCTTACCCTTACCACCACCCTCTCGGACAACTGGTTGGCCACTTAAAAACCCAGCAACAGTGGCATCTATTAACAGCATTGTGCCAACCCTTAGTCGCCCACCAACAAAGGCAATCTCAACCCGATCTGCTGGTGCCCATTCCCATGAGTCGCCACGCATTACAGCAACGAGGCTGTAATCATGCGGTGCGTATTGCCGATGAACTGGGGCGTCAATTAGCCATTCCCGTCGCCACCGAGCTGCTCACCAAAACGCGCCATACGCCGAATCAACGCTCTCTCAATGGCCGGCAACGCCGGCGTAATCTGCACGGCAGCTTTCACGCCACCAAAGCCACTCCCAGTTTGCGTTTGGCGTTAGTGGATGACGTCGTTACGACCGGAAGTACGTTAACCATCGCCGCAAAAGCATTGATGCAACAAGGGCATCAGGTAAGTCATGCGTTAGTGCTTGCCAGCGCCATGCACCGATAAGCGGCCAAGTTCAACCCACCAGTTAAGGTGGTTTTAATAAGATTTCGTTAACTTAATCTAATCCTTCGATTAGGTGATGCTACATAAGCACGGTTATCATCAACGTCCCAACGGCTATGGGCGCCTGACATCCCAGCCACCATTTGCATGGCTGTTGCCACTATGCTTGCCCTAATTCAACGGTTATTATGGCAGTATCCGAGTCAAACACTCAGGTTTAAGAGAGCCGATATGATTACCATTACCGATGCCGCTCAAGGTCACTTTGCCAAGCTGTTAGAGCAACAGCCTGCCGGCACCCACATTCGTGTTTTTGTTATTAATCCTGGCACTCCCCAAGCGGAATGTGGCGTATCTTACTGCCCACCAGATGCAGTAGAAGAAGACGATACCGAGTTAGAATTCAATGGCTTTAATGCCATGGTCGACAGCAAGAGTGCGCCTTTTTTAGAAGAAGCCTTCATTGACTACGTAACGGATCAATTAGGCAGCCAACTGACGCTCAAAGCCCCCAATGCCAAGATGCGTAAAGTCAGTGATGATGCACCGCTCAAAGAGCGACTGGAATACGTCATCCAATCTCAGGTGAACCCGCAATTGGCTGGCCATGGTGGCTTTATCAGTTTGATGGATTTAACGGACGATGGCATCGCTGTCATTCAATTTGGCGGTGGCTGTAATGGTTGCTCAATGGTAGATGTCACCTTAAAAGATGGCATCGAAAAACAGTTGCTCGAACAGTTTGCCGGCGAATTAACCGCCGTAAAAGACATTACTGAGCACCAAGCAGGTGAGCACTCTTACCTGTAAGCTCTACGGCGGATGGCAAGGCGAACCCGCGCCATCCGCGCACGCCTTAGGCGCGCTGACGTCGCGGCCAGAAGCAGAACCAATCCACGATTAAGGTAGCACTTCGCAGTAACGCAAAACCACAAAAAGCAAACCACAAGCCATGGTTGCCCCACGTTTGCGTTAACCACCACAGCGCAAAAAAACCACCGCTTGCGAGCAACATCGTGTTGCGCATTACCGCCCCTTGAGCCGCACCCGCGTACACACCATCCAGTAAAAAACAGCTGAAGGCCAACAGTGGATAGAGCACCATCCAGCCTAAATAACTGGCCGCCAGCAACTGCACCGATTCAATGTTAGTTAACAGGCCAATAAAGGTGCTTCCAAGCCCCCAAAACAACAGCGCAAAAACCAGCGCCAAGCAAGCAGACCACCCCCAATTTAACAGCACCGCTTGCCGTAGCGCCCGTGGATTTTTGGCGCCTAACGCCTGCCCAACTTGCGCTTCGGCGGCAAACGCAAACCCATCAAGGGCGTAAGCCATAACAAGAGTAAAGTGCAGTAGCACTGAATTCGCAGCGACCACCACATCCCCCATTCTCGCCCCTTGGGCCGTCACAAAGGCAAGACACAACTGCAGGCTTAAAGAGCGAATAAAAATATCGCGATTAAGGGCCAATAAACGACGAAACCCATCCCACTGCAACCAACGACGGCGACGATACTCTGCGGGGATCTGCTGCCAGCAAGAATAAGCTCCTAAGATAAAAGCACAATAATCGGTCAAGACCGTTGCGGCGGCAGCACCACCAACGCCCCACGCCAAGCCCACCACAAACCATAAATCAAACAGAATGTTAATGCTGTTGGTGAGGATCAACAGCCACATCACGCGACGGGATTGATGACGCCCCAATAAAAAACCTAAAATGACTAAATTAGCGAGCGCAGCCGGGGCGCCCCACACCCGTACCTGCACATATTGCCAGGCATACCATTGCACCTCATCACTGCCGCCAATTAGCGAGAGCGCCAAGGAAAAAAGCGGCTTTTGAAAACACACCAACGCCAATGCGAGCAACCAGGCACACAGCAACGCTTGTCCCAAAACCCGTAACTGCATCGGCCAACTCTGCTCACCGTATCCTTGCGCAATTAAGCCGGTGGTGGCCATACGTAAAAAACCAAGTAACCAGTAAATTAAGGTTATAATCATCGCCCCTACGGCAACACCGCCTAAATAATAGGCTTCGCCCAAATGGCCAATCACCGCCGTATCCACCAACCCCAATAGCGGCGTCGTCACATTCGACAAAATCATCGGCAAGGCCAACGCCAAACTGCGCTGATGCGCAGACCATGACCACCATAGCGCAGAAATAGACATAAATTTACGGACTTCCAATAATGATAACTCGCTACTTAGCTTGGCTAAGCGCCATGCTAATGGGCCTTAGTTTGCCCACCCAAGCAGTCGTGATATTACAATATCATCATGTCAGCACAACGACGCCAAGCAGCACTTCGGTAACCCCCGAACAGTTTCAAACCCAAATGCACTACTTGCGCGACCATGGCTTTAACGTGGTGCCATTAAGCGTGGCCCTAAATGCCATCGATCAAGCTGAACCCCTGCCGCCACGCAGCGTTGCCATTACGTTTGATGATGGGTTTGTGAGTGTCGCAACCCATGCTCATCCCATTCTAAAGGCGCTGAATTACCCCTACACCGTTTTCGTCAATGTCGCTCCGATAGAAGCCAAACACCCCATTGTAATGGACTGGCCGACGTTACGCCGCTTAGCTCACGAAGGCGCCACCATCGCCAACCACAGCTACGCGCACCACCACCTCATTCAGCGGCTGCCCAATGAAACCAGCGCCCAATGGCGCCACCGAATTCAGCAAGATATTGAAACAACAGCCGTGCGTATCCAACAAGAAACAGGGCACCAACTGAAGGCGTTGGCGTACCCTTATGGTGAGTACAACCGCGCTTTACAAGCGCTGCTGCAAGAGCTGGGTTACTGGGGGTTAGGGCAACACAGTGGCGCAGCAGGCCCCTATTCTGAACGAACGGCCATCCCGCGCTTCTCCATCAGCGGTGACTACGCTGAGCTGGATTCGCTCACCGTAAAGCTGCACAGCTTGCACATGCCAGTACAGGCCATTGATGGGGCAGATCCCGAACTGATTGGGCGACCGCGTCCCAGCTTAACCATTACCCTTGATGGCAAAGATGTTCGTACCGATCAATTGATGTGTTACATCCAAGGTCAAGGCGCCAAAGCACCGCATTGGTTAACGGAGCACACATTCGTCATTCAAGCCGATCGTCCTTTAGCCGCAGGGCCATCGCGCTATAATTGCACCGCTCCAAGCCGCACCCATTCGGGCTATTATTGGTTTTCTCAGCCGTGGTTTACCAGCTAACCCAAACTCGGCTCAAGCGTTCAATACGGGCAACGAACCCTCAGCCTCGATGCCCCATAATCAGTGGTAACTCCAGCGTCAGCTGCGCCATCGATACCGTTGGAATTTGAGGATTCAGCGGATCAAACGACGAGTGTGTCGGCCGAAAAACCGCCTCTAATTGCCCGTCAGGATTAATTAAAACAATGTCCGCACTGTGATCAACCCAATACTGGCTGGCCTGTGCCGGTTCTGGGGTCACCATAGCGTACACCAGCCCTAAACTTTGGCTAAATGGGTGCAAGGCACTGTGTTCACCCGTTACCGCTTTAAAGCTCGGGTCAAAAAAATTGACGTAGCGATTTAATGTGGTGATGTCATCCCGTTCAGGATCAACCGAGAGCATCACCACTTGTAAGTCTTCCCGCGCCAATGTCGGCATCGTTTGCGCTAAATCGGTTAATGTCATTGGGCAAATGTCAGGGCACGAGGTATACCCCATAAACAACAAGGTCCAGTGCCCCTGCAATTGCGCAGCCCCAAACGGTTGCTGCTTATCATCCCACAAAACGACTGGCGCTAAAGGCCGTGGCTGTTGTAACCATAAAGCCTGCACTTCAGGGCGGCTGGATCGACTATCGGCTAAGTAATACGTCACGCCAGCCACCCCCCCGATAACGACCAACAGCGCCATTGCTATTAAGAGCAGCGTATCGAGCGCTCGCCGACCAAACTTAACTGCCATTATGCCACCCCCCAGCGAGCCCAATAATGGTCCACCAATAA
>JAWXTX010000009.1:0-46984 GCA_044433165.1 Ferrimonas sp.
CCTTCGGTGCCGGTGCGGCGGCTTTCACCGATTCTGGTGCGGCCTGCGCGGGCGCAGCCGCCACCGCAACGCTTGCCTTCGGTGCCGGTGCGGCGGCTTTCACCGATTCTGGTGCGGCCTGCGCGGGCGCAGCCGCCACCGCAACGCTTGCTTCTTGTGTCGGTGCAGGAACAGCGCTATCGGCCGCTTCAAATACCGCCTCAATGAGCGTGTTATCGGCTGCCAATGGCGGCGTTTTTTCCGACGCTTTGGCGATGACATCCAGTGGCTGCTCTGGTACCGCTGGGGTCGCCACAATTGCGGGTGTCATCGGTCGGCCATGGTTTGGGGTAATCCAACCACTTAATAGCGGCCACCATTGCCATAACAGCAACGCGGCTAACACCGGCAAGCCAAACCACAGCCAAGGCTTGCCCGAGGCTTCGGGGGTCGCCACAGCTGCATTGGCATTTTTTGGCATTCGCGCCAACAGCGACGGATCTCGCCCAGAACGCTCCAGCTGCTTTAACGTTTCGTTAATGATGCTCATGGGGTTATCTCTAGATTCACACGCAACCACCAGCCTAATAGCCAAAGTAAGCCAAAGCCGAGCCATAGGAAGTAGCCGCCTTTGCCAGCCAAACGTGCTTGCCAGCGCAGTCGCCAGCCATAAAAACGCGGCAACGATGCCGTTGCATCGGTATCCGCAATCGCGCGGCTGACCATTGCCGCTGTAACCCGTTGCGTGTTGGCGCCATAGGCTAAGATTAAGCACTTATGTGCCAATACGTTAACAAGCCGAGGGATCCCACCACTGGCTTGCCAAATCAATTTGCTGGGCACGCCGGAAAACATCGGCGCCCCATCATAGCCTGCAACATGCAAACGGTATTCCAAGTAGTCTTGGCACTCCGCTAAAGACAAGCCACGCAAACGATAAGAGAAGGTGATCCGTTGCCGCAATTGGCGCAGTTGCGGCTCGGCCAAGCGTTGATCCAGCTCTGGCTGCCCCAATAGCACCACTTGCAATAATTTAAAACTTTCGGTTTCTAGGTTGGTAAACAGCCGCAACGCTTCCAAGCTGTCATCGGGCAGCGCTTGCGCTTCGTCCACCACCACCACCACCGGTTTTTTCGCCAGCGCACAGCGCATTAACGCTTCGCTGATCTGCTGCGTTAATTGCAAAGCATCATGCTCAGCCGGTAGACCCAGCTCGGTGGCTAAAGCGCGACGCAATTCGTCACCGCTTAGGTATGGATTGGGCAACCAAGCAAATTGGTAATCGTCCGCCAGTTCGTTAATCAACTTGCGGCAGATCATGGTTTTACCTGTACCCACTTCCCCAGTCACCTTAATAAACCCCTCCCCCGCTGCCAACGCAGCGTGCAGCACTTGCAGCGCTTCTTGATGCGGTGGCAGTTCGCAGTAAAACTGCGTGTTCGGGGTTAGGGTATAGGGCAGTTGGCTCAGCCCTAAATGCGTCAGGTACATGCCGTTTAAACTGCCCTAAATGCCATTAGTACCATTGGCTAATGGTATTACGGCTTTGGCGCAATTGCTGTTCCCAGGTGTTGGTTTCCACAACCGTTGGGCGCAATAAGATCACCAGTTCGGTTTTCACAGTAGACTGATTTACGTTGGTGAATAAATTCCCCAGTAAAGGTAAGTCGCCTAACAGTGGTACCTTGGTTTTGCTTTCTATGGTGCTGCTCTTCATTAAGCCGCCAATCATTACGATTTCACCACTGCGAGCACGCACTAAGGTGTCAGACTCACGAATTTCACTGCGCGCTAAAGGCAGGGTGATGCTCGTGCCTTCGCCAAGCGAAATGGTTTTATCTTGTTCGGCCACTTCCGTCACCGATGGGTGCACGTGCAGTAAAACGTCGCCTTGCGCGCTGATCTGCGGCGTCACATCCAAAGCAATACCAGAGAAAAAGGGCGTCAGCTCCAGATCTGGCGAGATCACCGGTGTGCTTGAAGCCACTGTGGTGGTGCTGTAGTTCGTCACGAAGTACTCATCCGACCCCACTTTAATTACCGCTTTTTGGTTGTTCACCGCAGTAACTCGTGGGCTCGATAATGTGTCCACATCACCTTGGGTGCTCAGCAAGTTAATCGCCGTATTAAAATCGCTGCTTTGAATGTTTAAGCTGGTCACGCCATCGCCACTAAAGCTGCTACCACCAAACGCACCGGCGATAGAGAAATTACCTAAACTGCCTGCAGTCGCGGTAATGTTGCTCCAATCAATGCCTTGTTGGTAACTGTCGCTTAATTGCACCTCTAAGATACGTGCTTCAAGCACCACCTGACGGGTTAAGTTGCTGCCCGCTAATTCGAGGAAGTCTTGCACTTGACGCAGCTCAGCGGCATTGGCACGCACGGTCACTAAGCCCGCTTGTGGTAACACAATCACTTGCTTATCTGAACCGGTACCAACCATCTTGGTCAATACCTCTTCCAGTTGTCCCCAAAAATCGGTATCGGTACGCGTGGTAATAAAAGTGCCGTTTGAGTTGTCGCTGGTGCTGCTGGTGCTTGAGTCACTGCTGGTGCTGGTGCTGGTGCTGTCGCTGGTAGTACTGGTACTGTCACCATCGCTAATGCGCCCTGAACTTACGGACGTTAAGCTCAGGCCATTACGCTGCATCAACAAGTAGTTAACTGGGAATGTTTCCGTCCGGATCCCCGATGGGAATACCTGAATGACTTGGTTGTTAACACGCACGTCATAACCATACATGTCTTGAACGGTTTGCAACGCGTCTTGCAAGGTCACTTTACGCAAATTCAGCGTAATGCGACCAGAAACCGATGGGTGTACGGCCACGTTGTAACCGCCATTACTGGCTAAGCTGGCGAAGAAAGATTGGGCATCAACGCCATTAGCAGCCACATCGATAAGCACAGGGGCTTGTTCGGCTTGCTCTTGGCTTTGCCACGGCAGTTGTAATGCCAACGGTAACGGTGGTGGCGCGCCATCGTTTTGTTGCTGGAGATCATTAACCGCCTGATCTAACGCGTTTAATGCGTTATAAGGCTGATCATGCTGTGATGGAACGCTTTGACATCCCGCCAATAACAGCACCATCGCTACCTTACTCCAGCATTTCATATTGGCTTTCATCACTTCTCCTGACTCACTTCACTAACTTGTGGAAACAACGACAACACGCGACCGTTACTCAGTCGTACTGTGGCGTTTTCAATGCGGCTCACTCGTAATTGCCCGATGCGGTCACCTTCTCGGTAGGTTTTCCCGCCGATCACCGCGTGTTTATTTTGATCTTGAATCCAAATCGATTGCAGCGTGCCAATAGCCACTTGTGGCCGTGCTTGGCTGGTACTTGCCGCTGCAGGTGCCGCCGACGAAGGCGCAGCGGTGCGCCAACGTGGTGGTTCGGTTGGATCAACTTGCGTACCGCTGTAAGCGTGCACGCCGAAACTACTAAGGAGTAACGACAGCAGTATCGTTACTTTGGCGATATCCAACACGGATCGGCTCCTGTTCTGTACCTAAGGTATCCAACCGCAAGTGCAGTCGGGCTAATGGAAAATCAGTGACCTTATAGTCAAACTGACGCCAGTAAAAACGTTGTTCTAATTGCTCCATACGCAGCAGCGTATTTTGTAAGTCGAAGTAACGCCCTTCCAACTCCAACTCCAACCCATGACGATAAAGGCCGCCTTCGGGTGTAAGTGATTGGCTGTCTAAAATCGACATTTTCACCAATGAAACGTTTTCGGCCTGTGCCAGTAACAAGGCCAATGAGCTGGCCATATGTTCAGGCAAAACTAATGCCAACAAGCGCTCATCCAAGCGCGTTTCTAACTCAGCGATCTGTTGTGACAGTTGTTTTTGTTGCTCACGCAGTGTTTCATCGGGATCTTGCTGGCTCAAAATCCGTAAGGTGGCAACTTCTCCCTCCAAGTTGCGGATGGCGTTATTCAGCGAGTTTTGGCTGCGCTCGGTACGAGTGCTCTCCACTTGCAATGGTTCAACCCAAAACTGGTAGCCTAGTAACGCAACACCACACAACACCAAACCCGCGATTAAGCCGCGCTCTCGGGTGCTGAGCATCGCATATTTTTGGCTGTATTCTTGCCACTGCTGTTTCATTGACTCATCTCCACGCCATGATTGGAAGCCGATTGAGACGCGGTTTGCGAGCGTGTGTGGCTTGCTTCAAAACGCACTGAACCATCTTCTTCGGTGGTTAATTCCAATTGACTTAACGCCCGTCCCTGCATCGACAGCTGTAGACCCAGCTTATCAATCCAGTTCGGTACATCGGCAGGACGCTGGGCCAAACCGCCAACCCGCAATTCACCACGAGAAACGGTGAAGTTCTGCAACCAAACTTGTTGATCAGCCGCAGCCGAAAGATCCCGCATTAAGTTGTAGAAACCGGGTTCAATCAAAAACTTATCGTTATTAAGTAGCTTTTCAATTTGCAGCAAACCTTGATGCTTATCTTTAAGCTGCTGAACCGTCATTTGCAGTGGCTTTGAAGGCTGCATCAGGTGGATTTTCCGGGTCAACTCCGCAATTTCGGTTTCCAATCGATCGTGCTGTACAGCACTTACCTTTAACTGCTCTTTTTGTTCAGCCAGTTGCTGTTGCAACAGCACAATAAAGGCCACTAACACCAGCAACAGAGCCGCGACCGCCATCCCAACGCGCTCAAGCGTTAAACGCTGCTTAACGGGCAACAAGGACGGCTGCAGTAAATTAATTCGTGTTTTCATCTTGCCCCCGAGCGATAGCCGCAGCGTGCGCGATTAACTGTTCACCCTGCCACTCTTTAACAATCACAGGGTGTACGGGTAACCCTAAGGAATTTTCCAACTGCTCGACGAATGCACCCTGAACATGCTTTGGCAACAATAAGGCGATGGAATCGGCAGGCGGTTGCCGCAATTGCCGCTCGAGATAATCGATGGAGCGTTGCAATTCCAAATTCAAGCCATCAAACAGCCCACTGTAGAGCTCCAACTCGGTTAAATTATCTAACTGGTTGAAACCACGGATGTTACGTGTAAATAACAACTGCCCATTCATGGCCACTAACAGTTTCATTGGCTGTTCTGGCAAGTGCCACAGCAATAATTGTGGCCGCGGTGTGCTTGGCAATAATTCCAACAGTGCCAGTTCTTCAATGGTGATCATGGTGATCGAGATCCCCACGCTCTCCGCTAATAGCACCATTGCTTGCAGTGGCACCCGGTCAGTTGCAACCACTTGCAGCGGATCGCGCCCCGCCGGATTAGCGGCGAATTGAAAATAATCCACATGCAACCGTGGCAGTGGCACGTTGGCCAACTCCCGTACCGCAAACGGCAACGCTTGTAATAATTCTTCCTCGGCAACGTCAGGACGATCGACCGCCAGAAGCTGGTACAACTCGGCAGCAAGCACAATTTTTAGGCTGCAACTGCCTAATCGCGCTGCTGTTTGCTCCCACTCGGTCATGCTGGAGCTGGAGAATTCAAAACTGCCCTTCTCATCAATCACCAACATCTTGCCGTCGTTGCGCAAAAAACCACCAACCACACGAGTGTCAGCGCGTTTTTGAAACCATCGAAACATGATTAGCCTCTAACAAAAATCGGAACCACGAATAAAACCAATGCCCATAAAATAAGAGGCATGGCTTGTCGCTAAATATTTCCGTATAAATAATAAATAGGCATTTAAATCAGCGGGTTTAACAAAATAAACACAATCATGAGATGGCCTATATTTTACCCTTCGCGCAGGTCTGAAGGGCGCTGTGAATTACAACACGTTACCCGTTCAATATTTTGACACATGCTGCGACATATTTTGACACAGACTATGCGATATATCTCTATTAAAACGATTTGATAAACCCACACCTCGCCCATCATACAACAAATAATCACCAGAATTTCCAACCAAGATCACAACTTGCGGCTTTTGGCGTCATAACACATTACAAAGTTAACTTAAAATGTTGAAATAAAACATATTGGTTACTCGTGTGTTTTTTACACGCTAATTAAGTGTCCTCAAATACCCATTTTGAATGGGTCCTTGCAATCAACTCTATGGTAAATAGTCATTTTTTGATCTGCGCTTTCATTAAAAAACCATCATTAATCATCTTTTTCAGGGCACCTTAATTAACGTAACCATGTTGACCCGCTGCTAAATAAAACTGAACCAAGCACTTAAATTTAACAAGCAGCCAATAAAATTAACACAGCACCCGTTCATCACATCGTTTTGATATCTCACATAATAAAAACAAACGACTCCTAATAAATTCATGCCAAACATCATGGTGCTTTAAAATAACTGGCTTAAAACGACCGTCTCCTCCTGAGAAATGCCATCAGCGACCAAGCGAAAACAACAAATATTCTGTCAACTGCATTACCGCTATGGTTGGATAAATATTAAGCAGAACTTGTGCCAATCAATCCGATAGCCGCGCTAAAAAAACGCCGTTCTCGATCTCATCACTTGTTTAAGAGCAAACGATTAAAGAAATCAGCACCTAACCGCGCTATGGTAGCCATCCATACACCAATGATTGCATCTACTACCTGACAGCATTGGGCAATCACTGGTATAAACACAGGGTCATCAACGTACCGGACCCACCAGTGCCGTACCTCTGTGCTGGTAATGCCTCATTAAATGGCCTTGTTCGGCCGCTACGCTCAACGGTAAAAATGTGCTGTTATGAAATTAAGCCATCAAGATTATTATAAAATCGCCATTCCATTTATTGTCTCGACCGTAACCCAACCCTTGCTGGGGGCGGTCGATACCGCCGTTATCGGCCAATTGGGCAACGCCGCATTAATTGCGGGTGTGGCCATTGGTACGGTGCTAATGAATACCCTATATTGGCTGTTTGGTTTTTTCCGTGTCAGCACAACGGGCCAGAGTGCCATGGCATTAGGCCAAGGCTGTCGGCAAGCACAGGCCGCCAGCTTGATGCGCCCCATTCAATTAGCGGCATTGATTGGGTTGCTGTTTATTTTACTGCAACAGCCCCTGTGGCACGCGGCAATGCTGGTCTTGCAGCCAGAGCCGGAGGTGGCGCAAGAAGCCTACCGCTACTTTAGCATCTTGATTTACGGTGCCCCTTTTGTGCTGGTGAATTACAGCCTAATTGGTTGGTTGATGGGCCAAGCAAAAGCCAAAGAAACGCTTTATACCCAAGTTTTTGGCAACCTGCTTAATATCGTTTTAAACCTGCTGTTGGTTTTTCAATTTGAGATGGGCATTGCTGGGGTGGCTTACGCCAGCTTGATAGCTCAGGTAGCCACCTTTGTGATCGGCTGCTGGTTGGTCTTACATACCACCGATGTAAGCCCACCGGATTTTCTCGCTTGTGGACGCTTAAAGCGGCAAGATCTGGTGCTTATCATTAGCGCGAATACGGATCTATTGCTGCGCACCGTGTGCATCTTAATCTTCTTTAATATGATGGCGCGTATCGGAGCGCAACTGGGTACAGAGGTGCTCGCGGCCAATGCCATTATGATGCAAGTTACCTTTATTATTAGTTATTTGTTCGATGGCATTGCCAATGCTTCGAGTGTTTTTGCTGGCCGTGCCGTCGGCGAGAAAAACCCGGATCTGCTGCAACAAGTGCTCAAAATGAATGCGCAATGGACGGCGGTCTTTGTGGCGATCCTGACGTTGTTTACCGCCGCCTTTAACGATCAACTGGTGCGCTTGTTTACCGATCTGCCTACCCTCCAAGCGCTTTATCAACAACACGCGCTGTGGTTGGTGCTGTTTCCTCTGGCTGCGGGTTTTGGCCTTACTCTCTATGGCGTGTTTACCGGCACCGGCACGACGCGGCCAGTCCGCAATTCCAGTATGATCACTTTAATGGTTTTTTTACTGGTGCAATGGCCAGCGGTGGCTTATTGGGGCAACCAAGGTTTGTGGCTGGCGTTTACGCTCTTTTATTGCGGCCGCTTTGGCTTTTTATACCCCTTTGTCGGCCAAATTAAACAGCGCTGCCAACCCGCTCCCCCTGCGGCGTCTTAATGATCATTTGATAAAAGCCCGACCACAAACCGTGTGGTCGCGCCGGTTTTACCATGCTAGCAGCGGGATTTCGGTTGCATCCCGCAGCCAGCCAATGCACCCTGCAGCACAGAAGATTGCCAGCCATCGCGCTTGGTGCAATCAACCTCGTTTAGGTAAGGGAGATCCCATGAATCGTTCTGAAACGCTATTTGAACAAGCTCAGCACACCATTCCCGGTGGCGTGAATTCACCGGTACGCGCATTTAAAGGCGTGGGCGGTACCCCCATCTTTATTGAACGGGCGGATCAAGCCTATTTGTACGATGTTGATGGCAAGCAATACATTGATTATGTCGGATCATGGGGACCGATGATCTTAGGCCACAATCATCCGGCCATTCGCGATGCTGTACATGCGGCGGTGGATAAAGGGCTATCCTTCGGTGCCCCAACCGCTGCGGAAGTCGCCATGGCCGAATTGGTGACTGAAATTTTACCCTTTATTGATCAAGTACGAATGGTGAACTCTGGCACCGAAGCCACCATGAGCGCTCTGCGTTTGGCTCGTGGCTTTACCGGCCGTGATAAGTTCATCAAATTTGAAGGCTGTTATCACGGCCATGCCGATTGCTTGTTGGTCAAAGCCGGTTCGGGCATGTTGACCTTTGGTGAGCCAACCTCCCCTGGCGTTCCCGCCGATTTTGCCAAACATACGCTGACTGCAGATTACAACCGTTTGGCCTCGGTACAAGCGTTATTTGAAGCCAACCCAACCGATATTGCCGCCATTATTTTAGAGCCAGTTGCCGGCAACATGAACTGCATCCCTCCGGTTGCTGGATTTTTAGAAGGGCTGCGGGCGCTGTGCGATCAATATGGTGCCTTATTGATCATCGATGAAGTGATGACCGGCTTTCGGGTTTCATTAACCGGTGCCAGCGGTTATTACGGTATCACCCCAGATCTTATCTGCTTAGGCAAGGTCATTGGGGGGGGGATGCCGGTTGGTGCATTTGGTGGCCGTGCTGAGATTATGGCGCAGTTGGCGCCCAGTGGGCCGGTATACCAAGCGGGTACTTTGTCGGGGAACCCTGTTGCCATGGCGGCCGGTCAGGCGCAGCTGCAACTCTTGCAACAGCCAGGGTTATACGACGCGTTGACGGCAAAAACCCAAACGTTGATCCAAGGCATTAAAGCCATGGCCGATAAGCATGGGGTGCCGATGGCCATTAATGCTGTGGGTGGTATGTTTGGCTTCTTTTTTACCGATGCGCCTGAGATCACCACCTTTGAGCAAGTGTCAGCCTGCAACATGGTGCAATTTAAAGCCTTTTTCCATGGCATGCTGGACGAGGGGATCTACTTAGCGCCTTCTGCGTTTGAGGCCGGTTTCCTATCGATGGCGCACACCGAGGCCGACATTGCAGCCACCATCGCTGCCGCAGATCGCGTCTTAGCGCGCATTGCGGCCTGCTAACTGAGCGACAGCACAGCCCCAATCAACCCCAAACGGCGTCCTAATGGACGCCGTTTTTTAAGGCTATTTTACCCCAGTCCGATATTGCTTATCACAGCCTCCCCCCAATTGCGCTTGCAGCGCAGCAAGCGCATGGGGCTGGCCTTGCAGTAAGGCCACAAACAGGGTTAACAGTGCCAGCTCGCGAGACTGAGGATGAGCGACTGCCGCCACGTTGCCAACAACCGTCATCGGCAACGCCACTTTGCTGGCATGAGGCTGCAACAATTGCAGCCCTTGTAGGCGCTTATCGGTATTGGCTGGCATCGCCATTGCTGGCCCAGCACCTTGCCGCTTGGCTGGAGCGCCGCTCAATGACAAACGCGGCGGCGGTGTGGCCGTTAACGCTTGAAAGGTCGGGCTTAAGCCACGCTTTCGCGCTTGCCGCTGAGCATGGCGCGCGGCGTGGCGCTCATCGCCCTCAGCCCGTAAGTCCACCCACAAATGACTGACGCTGGGTAACTCAGTTAAAGCCGCCGGATTAAAAAAGGGCTGCTCTCCATAAAGCACATTATGATCGCCAACGCGTTTTACTAACCGATATTGTTGACCATGGCGATTCACCAAGGTTGCTGATTTAGTACAACGACGCAAACAACTGCGTGTCATGGTTTTTTTCTTACAGCCAAGCACTTGTTGCAATAAACATTGGCGGCTAATTAACAACGCTTGAGGCTGATAAAGTGGGTAATAAAGCGCCAATCCTGCGGGGGGGTGAATGCGTTCCAATTGGCGCCGACTTAACTCGTTTGAGACAAAGCCCCCCCGACAATAAGGCTGCTCCGCCAACGTACCAAACCCATAGCCATTACTGAGATTCCACTGTTGGCCAGCCACCCAAGGCAGCCCTAACTGCTCCGCCAAATAAGCCACCCCGCTGTTATTGGTGATCAATTGCGCTGGGGGCGTTTGTTGCAACAAGGTGTGTGCCGCCTCAAAATGCGCGCCAATAAGCACGGCAGGGAAATGCGCCCCTAGAAGTGGCTGCTCGGTGAACAAGCGCTGCCAACGCGGCAGATCGTCGGCCAAGGTTTCTGGCAAGGCGCAGTAAAAATCGACTTGAACCCCCACAACAGCCTGCGCCTGTTGCCACGCCCAAAGCGCGTCATCGGGTGCCTCACTTAACAGCACCGCTAACGTTTTTTGAGCAGCTAAAATGGCTGGAATGGCTGCCGGTGGTGATGGCAACGCCACTTCTGGCCACAGCGGTTTGCCATTACGCAGCGCCGTTTGCAACTGCTGGCGTAATTGGCTCAGCTCCGCAAAATTCAGCCCAAGCCCTGGGCTTAAGGCCGTTAAATCGAACGCTTGCAGATGGTGATCGGCATCGTTTAAAGGATTAAAAATCGCCTGCAAACGCGCCTCATCCAAAGGGTGTTTGCTGGCACTAAAGAGCACGCTGTTGCTGGCAAACTGCCACTGCTGCCCTTGGCGATGTAAGATCACATTCAGCGGCGTATTATGTTCGCCAATTAATTCCAAACGCAGCGCTACTTTGGCCAAATCAAAGGCTGCAATTTCACGCTTAACCGTTTGAATTATTTTAGTTTTCTCTTGGTATAGGCGCTGTTTTATTGGCTGGATATCAGCCGCTTGAGTCAGCCCTTCAGCACGAGCAAAATGGTGGGCACTGTGATCGCGCGGATCATCAATAAACATCTGCGGCCCGGCTTGGCCGTACAAGTAATCACTGGAAAAGTCACGGTTAAATACCGTGTGCAGCAACGCACTATTGGTGGCTAGGGGCTGTTGCTGCAGATAGCGATCCAGCTGTTGACGCCACTGCTGCACCGTGGTGTAGACGTAATGAGACTTTTTAATCCGCCCTTCAATTTTAAATGAGTACACCCCTGCTTCTGCCAATTCGGCTAAGGCATGATAGGCGCTGTTGTCTTTCATATTCAGCGGATGCGTCCAACCGGTTGCCGTTGGCTGATGGGCATCACGGCACGGCTGGGCACAACGGCCCCGATTGCCCGAAGCCCCATTATGCTGAGAACTTAGATAACACAAACCGGAAAAACCCACGCAATAAGAGCCATGCACAAACACTTCAATTTGCATTTGTTGCTCTTTGCCATACGCCGCTAAGGGCCGAATTTCCGCCAAACTCAGCTCTCTGGCCAAGTTAACGCGCTCAACCCCAAATTGCGCCAAAAACGCCATCTGTCCCCAGTTATGGGTATTGGCTTGCGTTGATGCGTGCAACGGCACATGCGGGAAATAGCGCTTAAGTAAGCCAAATAGCCCCAGATCTTGCACAATAACCCCATCAATATTGCTGTTCTGTAGGCGGTTTAACAACGCCCACAGCTGCCGGAATTCGCTGGGCAACAGCATGATATTAAGGGTTAAGAAGATGGCGCATTGATGCTGATGGGCAAGGCGGATCAGCCCCATCAGCGCGTCCCAATCTAAGTTGTCGGCGCGGTTACGGGCATTAAATTTATTCAACCCGCAATAAACGGCGTCGGCTCCGGCGACAATCGCGGCTTGCACCGATTCGATGTCGCCGCCCGGAGCCAATAACTCAAACTGTTTTTGCATGGGCAATCCCCTACTGTGCGCGATTTAGGGCGCGCATTGTAGTGATTGCTAAGCAAACTGTATAGCGTCGATATGGGGGCTAGCGAAATTGCAGCATTAATGACATTAATAAGGCGTCTTCACGGCCCTTTCCCGTGATGGCGGGATAATAATCGGGTCGCAACCCATACTCAGCAAAACCGCATTTTTCATACAACTTAATGGCCGCACGATTTTGGCCGCGCACCTCTAAAAAGCAAATGGCGCCTTGTTTGGCCAGCGCCTGTGTTAACGCCTGCTCCAACAGTTGTTCGCCATAGCCCTGCCCTTGCTGCTCTGGGGCAATGCAAATGTTCACCAGCGTCAGTTCATCCAGCACCTGCTGAAACAGGTAAAAACCGATGGGTTGCCCCGCCAACAGCAGTAATTCGCCCCAGTAGTTGCCGGTTAAACAGCTTTTGAGGGTGGACTCACTCCAAGGAATGGGGTGACAGCGTTGCTCTAACGCCCAGATCTCATCAAATCGATCGCCGCCGGCAGCGGCAAAGGTGATTACAGCCATGATTGTAAACGTTGCCATAAGCGGCGCTTGGCCGCTGGGGTAGTAAGTTGATCCAAAGGAAGGGTATGCAGTTTGTCCGTTAACGTGGGCATATCAAACTTAAGCAGCCAATAACGCTGTGCTGATACGGCCTCCACGGTTGGGCTGCACCGACATTGTTCGGGCGCGATGGCAAGTAAGCGTAAGACATCTTGCACCAACGGGTGGCTTAACGCCGAGTCCTCAACACCGACCAAACACAAAGCCACAGGGGCACGTGGCGTTTGGTAAACGGTGACGCCCATCTGCTGCAATATCGCCATTTGGCGTGAAGTTAAACTGCTCATGGGCGGCACTTTAGCATGCTCAAGGGGCTTTATCAGCGAAAATCCGAGACGACTTTTAATGCAGTAACTGTAATTGCGCCAAACTGGCGTATAGGGCACTTTGCTGCATTAATTGAGCATGGCTGCCAATGGCTTCAATGCGGCCATTATCCAGTACGACGATGCGATCTGCATCTTGTACGGTGGCTAAGCGGTGGGCGATGATGATCGCGGTTTTGCCCTTCATTAATTGGCTTAATCCCTGCTGCACCCCCTGCTCACTTTGGCTATCAAGAGCGCTGGTGGCTTCATCTAATAGCAGTAACGGCCGTGCGGACAACATGGCGCGCGCAATGGCCAAACGCTGCTTTTGACCACCGGATAAACGCACCCCTCGCTCCGCTAGTTGGGTTTGATAACCGTCGCTTAAGGTTTGAATAAACGCATCCGCGGCCGCGGCCATTGCGGCGGCTTGCACCTCTTCATCGCTGGCGCTAGGACGGCCAAAACGAATGTTTTCCATCACACTGTCGGCAAAGATCACCGGCTCTTGCGGCACCAAGGCAAATTGTCGCCGCAAAACGCTCGGCTCCCACGCTGCTAAATCAATGCCATCAAGTAAAATTTGCCCCTGTTGCGGCTGATAAAAACGTTGCAGCAGTTGCAGGATGGTCGATTTGCCTGCCCCACTGGCGCCCACTAAGGCTATCCGCTCTCCCGCTTGGATCTGCAGCGATACCTCACTCAGGGCTGGGCGCTGTGGATCGCTAGGGTAGGCAAAACTGACTTGCTTAAAAGTTAAGGCACCGGTCACGGTGGCCGGAGCGGGTTGCGGCACCTCTGGCGCGTCAATGTCGACTGGCGCGCAGAATAACTCCAACAGGCGTTCACCCGCACCACGGGCGCGCTGCACCTCCCCCAGCACTTCGCTTAAGGTTGCCACGGCGCCGGCGGTAATCATGGCATAAAACAAAAACGCGCTGATCTCCCCGTTACTCATGGCACCATCAAGGACAAGGTAAGCCCCCCGCCATGCCACCACCGTAATGGCGCTGATGCTTAAACACAGCACACTGGCTAACAGCCAAGCCCGATAACGGATCCGCTGGCCAGCGGCGCGCAACACTTGCTCTAGGTAATGATCAAATCGCTGCTGGCTATGCGCTTCATAGCCATAAGATTGAACGGTATGAATGGCGTGCAAATTTTCATCAACATGGGCGCCAATAGCGGCAACCGCATCTTGGCTGGCTCGTGAGTAGCGACGCACTCGTTGCCCTAATAGCTTAATGGGCACCAACACCATGGGCACCGCTAAAAGCACGTATAAAGTCAGTTCTAGGCTGGAGTAGAGCATCATCACCAAGCCCCCCAGCGCCGTCACGCTTGAACGCAGCGCCATGGAGATGCTCATGCCGATGGCATTTTGCAAAACCGTGGTATCGGCCGTGAAGCGGGAGATCACCTCGCCGGTGCGAATTTGTTGATAAAATTGAGGCGATAACCGTAACAGATGGCCATAAACTTGACGGCGAAGATCGGCGCTGATCCGCTCGCCAAGCCATGTCATTAAATAAAAACGCCAGAAACTGGCGATGCCACCGACGATAGCCAGCCCCAAAATCAAGGCCATGGCTTGATCAATGCCATCCGCACCGCGCAGCGGCGACTCAGCAGCACCAAAGCCCCTATCCACCAGCAGCTGCACCCCTTGCCCCATGGCCAACCAAGTACCAGCGCCCACCAATAACGCCAATACCGCGGCCATGGCGAGCTGACGGTAAGGCCACAGCAATTTGCCTATCCATTGTAAAACCGTGGCGGGAGGATCGTAGGCTGGCAAAGCCGTAACGGCAGAGTTCAGGGACATAGCGAGTTAAATTCAATCAATGAGTATCGAGCCAGTGTTTACGATGGCCAGAGAAGTTGCAAGCGTCAGAAAGGGGATAAAAGGAGGCTGGTTAAGAAAAACCGTGGCGGGCTCAAGGCCCGCCAATCACAGCGATGCGTCAGCGCCCGCTAGCTTAATGGCACATCATAACGTGGGCACGCAACGTAATGGTGGCCTTCCAATAACACCAACGGCGGTTTGGTTTGCGCACACGCATCCACCACCACCGGGCAACGCGTTCGAAACACGCAGCCTGATGGGGGATCGATGGGCGATGGCAATTCGCCGGTTAAATGAATAATGGTTTTATTGCGCTCTAATTTGGGATCGGGAATGGGCACCGCCGACAATAAGGCGTTGCTGTACGGGTGTGCGGGAGCGCGGTAAAGTTCGTCGACATCCGCCAGCTCCACCTCATTGCCCAAATACATCACCAAGACGCGATCAGAGATGTGTTTGACGATGGATAAATCATGGGCAATAAAAATTAACGCCAGCCCCATTTCTTGTTGCAGCGCTTTAAGAAGATTCACCACTTGCGCTTGAATGGAAACATCCAATGCCGACACCGGCTCATCGCAGATCACCAATTTGGGTTTTAGAATTAACGCCCGCGCAATGCCAATACGTTGGCATTGCCCACCAGAAAACTCATGGGGATAGCGGTTAATCACATTCGGCAATAATCCCACTTTGGCCATCATCGCTTGCACTTCTTCTTGGTATTGCGCCTTGCTCCATTTGGGATAATAGTTACGCAGTGGCTCCGCGATAATATCGCCCACGGTCATCCTGGGGTTCAGCGAAGCCAATGGATCTTGAAAGATCATCTGCACTTCACGGCGCAACGATTTCATGGTTTTGGGGTTATTCACATCAATGGCTGTCCCATTAAAGGTGATGTTGCCCTCCGCCAGCGGCACCAAGCCAATTAACGCCCGCGCAAGCGTGGATTTACCGCATCCGGACTCGCCAACAATGCCCAGCGTTTCCCCAGCATTTACGCTAAAAGAAACGCCATCAACGGCTTTGAGTTGCGGCACCGGTTGCCATGGCCATTGCTGCGCCTTTTTGATATCAAAGCGTACCTTTACGTTTTCGACGTTGAGTAGGCTCATGCGCAATTCCTTTTTAAATCAATATGGCACGCTCTTTGGCGCTGATGGCCAAACCCCAATAACGGCGCGGGCTGCTGGTAACACAAATCGATGGCTTGATTGCAACGAGGGCTAAATGGGCAACCACTGGGCAGATCCAAAAGATTGGGGGGATTGCCAGAGATTGTCGGCAAGATGATACTGGTAAAATCCAGCCGCGGTATGGCCGAAAGCAGGCCTTGGGTATAGGGGTGCGAAGGCGTATAAAACACGTCATCGGTGTGGCCATATTCCATGGTGCGGCCGGCGTACATCACCATCACTTTATCGCATAACCCAGCAACCACCCCAAGATCGTGGGTGATCATAATAATGGCGGTACCTAACTCGGCTTTTAAGTCGTTCAGCAGCTCTAAGATCTGCGCTTGTACGGTCACATCTAAGGCGGTCGTTGGCTCATCGGCGATCAGCAGTTTAGGCTGACACAACAGCGCCATTGCAATCATTACCCGCTGACGCATACCCCCTGAAAATTCATGGGGATACATATACATTCGGCTGCGTGCCGCAGGAATTTTCACCGCATCTAACATGGTTACGGCATGCTCAAAAGCTTGTTTAACGCTCAAACCTTGATGCAGCATCAGCACTTCCACTAATTGAGGTCCAACTTTCATATAGGGGTTCAGTGCCGTCATGGGATCTTGGAAGATCATGGCGATCTCTTTCGGGCGAATTTTGTTGAGCGCATTGGGCGCAAGCCCTAATAATTCCTGCCCTTCAAATTTTACCGAGCCTTGAGTGATGCCGTTTTTTGCCAGTAACCCCATGATGGCAAAGGCCGTTTGGCTTTTGCCAGAGCCAGACTCGCCCACAATGCCGAGGGTTTCGCCTTTATGCAGTTGAAAGGTTAATTTATCCACTGCGGTAACGTTGCCATCTGGAGTGGCAAACTGCACGTTTAAGTCTGAGACCTGTAATAAACTCATCTCCCTTCTCCTTAACGATCTTTGGGATCAAGGGCGTCGCGCAATCCGTCGCCGATGTAGTTAAAACAAAACAAAGTAATGACTAAAAATGCCGTAGGAAATGCCAGTTGCCAGAGCGCCACTTCCATGGTTTGCGCGCCCTCGTTCACCAGCGCCCCCCATGAGGTATAGGGCTCTTGCACCCCAAGTCCTAAAAACGACAAAAAGGATTCAAATAAAATCATGCCCGGCACCAGCAGCGAGGCATACACCACCACAATCCCCAGCACGTTCGGCACTAAGTGATGGAGGATGATCCCCCGCGTTGGGGTGCCGGCAACAATGGCCGCTTCCACAAACTCTTTTTTCTTTAAGCTTAAGGTTAAACCGCGCACGATCCGCGCCATATCAAGCCACGAGACCGCCCCGATCGCTAAAAAGATCAAATAGAGGCTACGTCCAAAAAACGTCATCAACAGGATCACTAAAAACATGAATGGGAAGGATTGTAAGATCTCTAAGATCCGCATCATGACGCTGTCGGTACGGCCACCAACATAACCGGCGACCGAGCCGTATAATGTGCCAATCACCACCGCAACGCTGGCACCTAAAATTCCCACTAAAAAGGAGATGCGGCCTCCTTCTAACGTGCGTACAAATAAGTCTCGCCCTAAAAAGTCGGTGCCAAAATAGTGACCCGTCGCCCAGCTGGGGCCACTCGCCATATTCGCCCAATCCATCTCATCAAAGGTGTACGAAGAAAACACTGGGCCTATCAGGATCAGCACTAAAATAAAGGCTAGAACCGCCAACGAAATCACGGCCGCACGGTTACGCAAAAAACGCCGACGAGCATCTGCCCATAAGCTGCGCCCTTCCACTTCCAAGCCTTGGGCAAATTGATCAACCGCTTGGTGATTTTGTTGCTCTGTTAATGTTTGCATGGGTTAGCTCTCCACTCGAATGCGTGGATCGATCAAGCCATAAATGATGTCCACAATGGCGGTAAAGAAGATGGTGAGCGCCCCCACTAAAATAGTGAGGCCAAGCACGAGCGAGTAATCACGGTTGAGGGCGCCGTTAACAAAATATTGGCCGATCCCTGGGATCCCAAACACGGTTTCAATCACCACCGATCCGGTAATGATCCCCACAAACGCGGGACCTAAGTAGGAGATCACCGGCAGCATTGCAGGTTTTAAGGCGTGTTTTAATACAATGTGCCGCATCGGTAGCCCCTTGGCATGGGCAGTTCGAATGTAGGGGGCATTCAGCACTTCAATCATGGAGCCACGCATAATACGGGCAATGGACGCCATGTATAAAATGGCCATGGCCGACACGGGTAACACCAAATTCAGCCAAGCCCCATCGTTCCAACCTCCGGCGGGAAACCACTGCATTTTAATGGCAAAGATCAACACCATAACGGGCGCCAGCACAAAAGAGGGTAACACCACTCCCATCATCGCCACGCTCATCAACAGATAGTCCAACCAGCTGTTTTGACGCAGTGCCGCAAGTGTACCAATGGTGGTACCGAGCAGCACAGTGGCAATAAACGCCACAATGCCCAACTTAAGTGAGACCGGAAACGACGCCGCCACCAATTCGTTCACGCTGTAATCACGGTACTTAAATGATGGGCCTAAATCGCCTTGCAGTAGATCACCAAGGTAATAAAGGTATTGTTGCCACAATGGCTTATCCAAATGATATTTAGCTTCAATGTTAGCCAATACTTCCGCAGGCAGATTAAAGTCGCCGGTAAAAGGGCTGCCTGGTGCGGCTTGCATTAAGAAAAACGATACCGTCACTAAAATAAATAACGTCGGGATCGCCACTAATAAACGGCGAACTGCAAAACTCAACATGGCACTGTCCCTCTGCCTTTAGTGTTTCTCGATATAAAGATTTTTGGTGTAAATCGTATTTTCGACATTATTGGTGGGGTAGCCTTTCACGTAAGGCTTAATCAGTACCGCATTCACCGATTGCCACAGCGGTAATATTGGCATTTCTTGGGCGATGATCTCTTCCGCTTGGGTATACAATTTCGCCCGTGCTTCATCGCTTTCCAGCAACCGCGATTGCGCCATCAACGCATCGTATTGTGGGTTTGACCAACCGCCCTTATTTTGACCGTGAGTCGATAGCAAAATATCCAGCATGGTAGAGGCTTCGTTGTAATCCCCGACCCAACCGGCGCGCGCCATTTCAAAACGGCCTTCGTTGCGGGTATCTAAGAAGGTTTTCCACTCTTGGTTTTCCAAACGCACTTGCACGCCCAGTGGCTTCCACAGTTGCGACAACACAATGGCTATCTTTTTATGGCTCTCAGAGGTGTTGTACAACAGGTCAAAAACTAATGGTTTTAAGGGGTTACCAGCGCTGTCTTTGCCAATGCCATAACCGGCTTCATCCATTAACCGTTTGGCTTCAGCATCGCGCTCGGCCTGTGTCCAAGTGGCGTACTCTAAAACCGGTGGCACAAAACCAGCCACGGAGTCGGGTGTGAAACCGTACGAAGGTTTTTGCCCCATGCCTAAAACATATTCGGTAATGGCCTCCCGATTTACCGCAAGCGACAATGCCTTGCGTACCCGCACATCATCAAATGGGGGCACTTTGGTATTAAATTCGAAATAAGAGACCCCTAAATAAGGCGAAATACTGATTTCATTCGGGATCTGCTTACGCAGCGCTTTAAAGTGCTCCATCGGAATGGACAAGGTAACGTCCACTTCCCCAGCTTTATAACGAGCGAGCTCGGTGTTGCCAGGTAACGGTAAAAACGTCACTTCATTAATGACTGTCGCGGCATCATCCCAATAAGTTGGGCTGCGTTTGACCACAATTTTTTCGTTCACAATCCATTCAGACAGTACGTAAGCACCATTGGTCACCATATTTTCCGGCCGAGTCCATAAATCGCCGTGTTGTTCGATGACTTTCTTCGGTGCCGGAAAGGTATTTTGGTGCGCGAGCATTCGCACAAAATAAGGAACGGGTTTTTCTAACGTCACCTGAAAGGTGCGATCATCCAGCGCAACCGCCCCTAATGCAGTAGCAGGAGCCTTCCCTTGAATGATTTCAGAAGCGTTGGCCACAGTGGCAATTTCAAGGTACCACGCATAACGAGAGCCGGTCGCAGGGTCAACTGCACGCTGGAAACCATAGACAAAATCATGCGCGGTCACCGGATCGCCGTTCGACCATTTAATGTCATCGCGCAGATAAAAGGTAAACACCTTATTACTGCCACTGATCTCCCAATGCGTAGCTTGCGCTGGAATAATATTGCCATCGGCATCTTGCTGTACCAGCCCTTCAAACAGATCTTTGGTGATGGCGGAACCTGGGGTGCCTTCCACTTTTTGGGGATCTAATGAGGCTGGCTCACTGCCATTGCCCCGCACTAATTGCTGTACTGGGTGCAGCTCCACCCCAACAGGGACATGCACGCCCCAAACGGAGTGACTTAGTGCCGTTCCGAGCAAGCTAAGGCCCCAAGCCACGGCGCGGATGCGTGTATTTACCATAATGGTGATGCCCCTCATGCTGCTTGTTGTTCAATTCAAGTAAGCGCAGATATTACGGCATTGTTAACCTTCGTGCTACATTGTTACTACAAAAGCACTTAATCAGGTTGAAAAGTAACCACAACGCTGTATCAGTGAACAAAATGCCAAATAACTAAAATTGTTGTCCGTTACTGATACTACTGAATGCGTTTTTTTACCTTGCGCTAAAATAAAAACAAGACATAAAAACCATTCGAGCAATTGTTTTATTCGCGGCTGAATTTAATTTGAGGCATTCGCTTTATTAACGACGATAACAACAATGATGGGCGTGTAATTTTATTATGGTTTGCTTTCGACATTAATTTAAATAAACGAATTTATTCATATTAAATTAAAAGGTATTGACGATAGATATATATGCTGCAGCTCTCTATTTAATGCGATTAGAGAGCTGCAGCCGTAAAAGAAGAACAAATAAAGCGATGACGCCATGTAACTGGCTCAATAAAGGCTATTTTTAGAGATCAAGCTCAACATAACCGATAGACGAATTAAGCTAAATAATCATACTGCACGCGTGCTGTCGTGCCACAAAGCAATTCATAAGGGATGGTATCGGCACAGGCGGCGATCTCTTCGACGGGCAGTCCTTCGCCCCAAAGCACGACATTATCGCCCACTTGCACCGCACTTTGCCCCACATCAACCGTCAGCATATCCATGGAGACTCGCCCTGCCAGAGGATAACGTTGACCGTTAATTAATACGGGGGTGCCAGTACGGCAATGGCGTGGGTAACCATCGCCATACCCCATTGCCACAACCGCTATTCGAGTGGCTTGGGGGCTCGACCAACTTTGCCCATAGCCGACCGGCTCGCCAGCCGCGACATCACGTACGGCCAAGACTTTTGAAGTCATGGTCATCACAGGTAACAAGGGGGATGGCTGCTGTTTATCCACCGGCAGCGGATTGGCACCAAAGAGAGCCAACCCTGGACGATTCCAATCAGCGTGTGCTGATGGCCACGCCAATAATCCAGCGGAATTGGCTAAGGTTCGATCCCCGGGTAGGCTATCAACCAATTGATAAAACTTGGTAATTTGCTGTGAAGTTTGCGGATTTTCCAGCTCATCTGCGCAGGCGAAGTGGGTCATAAAATGGATGGGTTTACGCACATTGGGGCTGGCCAGTAACGCCTGATATAACGCTTGAAACTGTGCAGGGGAAACGCCTAAACGATGCATTCCAGTATCAATTTTAAGCCAAACGGTCAGCGGTTGGTTGAGCTGCGCCGCAGTGATCTGGGCCACTTGGCCGGCATCGTGGATCACCACATCCAAGCAGTGCAAAGAGGCTTGCATTAAATCCGTCTCATTAAACACGCCTTCCATTAACACCATGCGCGTATTAATGCCGTGATTACGCAAGATCAGTGCTTCTTCAATGCGCGCTAAGCCAAAGCCATCAACGCCCCCCGCAATGCCATTGGTGCCATGGAACCACTGTGCAATTTGCACCAAACCATGGCCATAGGCATTGGCTTTTAACATCGCTAAGATCTTGCTGTCCGGCGCACAACGACGTAAATACGCCACGTTATGTTGTAAAGCGCTGAGTCGGATCTTCGCCACAGGAGAGAAACGCATAAAACAGGTGCTCGTTATTCGTTAAATTCGTAGGTGGTGCCGCTGTAATTATCAAAGCGCGAGTGATGGCCTTGGAAGGTGAGTGGCACCCGTCCGATGGGGCCGTTCCGCTGCTTACCGATAATAATTTCCGCCAAGCCTTTTTCGGCAGTATCTGGATGGTAAACCTCATCGCGGTAAATAAACATGATGAGATCCGCATCCTGCTCAATCGAGCCAGACTCACGAAGATCCGAGTTTACAGGGCGCTTATCAGCCCGTTGTTCCAAAGAACGGTTTAACTGCGACAAGGCAACAACAGGGCATTCCAGCTCTTTGGCCAACGCTTTTAAAGAACGCGAAATTTCAGCGATCTCTAAGGTGCGGTTTTCCGACATGCCCGGCACCCGCATCAACTGTAAGTAATCCACCATGATCATCGATAAACCACCGTGCTCGCGAGCAATGCGGCGCGCTCGGGAACGCACTTCGGTTGGCGTTAGGCCAGAGCTGTCATCAATGTACATTTTGCCCTTTTCCATCATGATCCCCATGGTGGAGGTCACACGTGCCCAATCGTCGTCATTGAGATCACCGGTTCGAATCCGTTTTTGATCCACTCGGCCAATGGAGGCGAGCATCCGCATCATGATCTGCTCTGAAGGCATCTCTAATGAAAAAATCAGCACCGGTTTCTCTTCATGCATGGCCGCTTGTTCACACAAGTTCATGGCAAAGGTGGTTTTCCCCATCGAAGGACGCGCCGCCACGATGATCAGATCCGAAGGCTGCAAGCCAGCGGTCATTCGATCCAGATCGGCATAGCCGGTCGATACCCCTGTCACCCCCATCAAGCTCGGGTTGTTGCACAGATCTTCAATGCGCGTAATGGTATCGGTGAGTACCACCCGCAGCTCTTGTGGGCCTTCGTTGCTGTTGCTGCGATCTTCGGCAATTTTAAACACTTTGCTTTCCGCAAAATCCAATAATTCAGCCGAATTCCGCCCTTCTGGATTAAAGCCGGCGTCTGCAATTTCATTGGCTACTTTAATCATTTCCCGCATCACCGCTCGTTCGCGGACGATACTGGCATAGGCTGTTAAATTTGCCACACTTGGGGTGTTACGCGAGATGTCCGACAAATAAGGCAGGCCACCGATCCCTTCCAGCTGACTCGTTTTGCTCAGTTGCTCGGAAACAGTCAGCAAATCCAATGGCTCGTTGAGTTCCATCAATTTTGCCATTGCGGCAAAGATCAATTGATGGCTGCGGCTGTAAAAATCCTCTTTTACAATCCGCTCAGCAACCTGATCAAACAGATCACTATTGAGCATTAAACCCCCTAGCACCGATTGTTCAGCTTCTAAGGAGTGGGGCGGGATCTTAAGTTGATCCATTGCATCGGGTTTGTTGCTCATGCGAGCGCCAGTATCAGCCATGTCAGGTCCACTACAGGAAAGAAAAAGTAGCTCCGTTCGAGCCATCGTTAGCTTGCTATCTTACCAAATCTCACAACCACTCTCATTCCTGAATGGCCTTTGCATTAAGGCGCTCACCATGCGTCACGGTAATTGTTAAATGATATGAATAAGCTCGTAATAAGCAGGAGCAATAAAAAAGCACCGCCAGCGCGGTGCTTTTTATCAAACAAACTGCCGTTTGAATTAGAGGCGCTTAGAGAACACCGCCATCAGACCCATGATGCCAATCGCTAGCAACATAATCGGCCCTTTGCCGCTATCAAAGCCGCTCATCACACCGGCAACAGCAACAACAAAGATGGCCACCGGAATCACAAATTTAACTAAGCCATACCACAATTCAAACAGCGCAAAAGGTTTCTCGCCATCGTTGGTCAGCTCGGCTTTTAAGTCTTCTTTTTGTAAGCGCCAGCCTGCGAATAAACACACGAACAAACCGCCTAACGCCAAGAATACCTTGTCGGTTAACAGATCAAAGATATCAAACAAGCCCGTACCAAACAGTGTGGGGCCAATGCCGCCTAATGACAGCGAAGCAAAGACACACAATACCGCCATTACCGCGCTTGCCGTCATTACCGCTTTAGGACGCGACCAATGACGCTCGTCGATTAAATAGGCGGTCACCACTTCCAATAAAGAGATGGAAGAAGTTAAGGCTGCTACGGTTAAGCCAATAAAGAACATTAAGGCAAATAACGTGCCGCCAGTCATTTCAGCAAACAGCTGTGGCACAACAACGAACACCAAACCTGGGCCTGCGGCAGGCTCCATGGCAAAGGCAAACATCGCTGGGAACATCGCCAAACCAGCCAGTAACGCCACACAGGTATCTAACCCGATAATGATGCCGGTGTTTTGAACTAAGTTTTCTTTTTTCTTCAGGTAGCTGCCGTACGTCACCATACAGCCCATACCCAAGCTTAATGAGAAGAAAGCTTGCCCTAATGCGGCCAACACAACGTCGCTGGTTACTTTGCTAAAGTCTGGCTTAAAGAGGAATTCTACCCCAGCCATGGCACCTGGCAGACTTAAGCCTTTTACAGCGATGATGGTTAGCATTAAAAACAAGATTGGCATCAAAACTTTACCGGCTTTTTCAATGCCACCGGCAATGCCTTTTACCACCACAAAGATGTTTAGCGCTAAATACACGGCCATCCACATTAATGGCTCGTAAGCATTAGTAATGAACGCTCCAAAAGAATCGCCAATGGCGGCGGGATCATTTAATAAACCACCACCGGTTTTAAAGACGTAAGCCAACGCCCAGCCGCCAACCACAGGATAGAATCCCATAATTAACAGGCCGCTTAACACGCCTAAACAGCCAACGAAACTCCACTTACGATCAACCGATTTAAAGGCCCCAACCGCGGCACGGCCAGAACGACGACCAATGGCGAACTCCGCAAGCATCACACTAAAGCCAATGAAAATAACAAAGGCTAGGTAAATCATTACAAACGCACCGCCACCGCTTTCACCAGCGGTGTATGGGAATTTCCAGATGTTACCAAGACCAACAGCCGAGCCGGCTGCAGCCATAATAAACCCTAATTTTGTTCCCCAACTGCCCCGAGAGGCCGAACTTGGGGTTGCTGCGTGCGCCATCACACTCTCCTACCACATATATCTAGTTTAAAGTTGACCGTTAAATCGAAACCGCAAACTGGTTGTTTTAATGTTTTTAATTCACCAATTAAGCGCAATGAGAATAACGCTTAGCTGTTACGTTATGTAACGGATCAACCATTGAGCCTATCACTATCTATACCTCTGCGATACGAAAAAAACATGATTAACATCAGCAATTTACAATCACAACCGAGGGGTAATACATAATAAAAACCACCCATTAACAAAACGAACACCAACCCAGTGCAATAATGCACCAATATAAACCACCAAATTGCAACAATCTCAATTTTTATAGGCTTAAGCCCCTATCCAGACTGAATTTTTCCACATGGCATCGCGTTTGCTTGATAGCTGTGGTCACGGTGTGCCATTGGTTAAGTGATCGCCGTCGTTGTCATGTTGCGCTGCGCTTATCATAAGCACGCCTCGACAGCCCTACTTCATGGAGGAGAAATGATGTTACTACCGATTCAACCTTGGTTAAGGACCGCCGCTGTTTTAGGATCATTACTGTGCTTTGGCACCAGCATTCATACCGCTCAGGCTCTTGAGTTAGGCTACCCTGAAAAAGAGGAGCTGACGTTTGGTTTTATTAAGCTCACCGACATGGCCCCCATTGCCATTGCCTATGAAAAAGGCTTTTTTGAGGATGAAGGGCTTTACGTCACCATTGAAGCCCAAGCCAATTGGAAAGTGTTATTAGACGGGGTGATTGATGGCCGTTTAGATGGTGCACACATGCTTGCAGGCCAACCGATTGCCGCCAGTATTGGTTATGGCACCAAAGCGCAAATTGTCACCCCATTCTCGATGGATCTCAATGGCAACGGCATCACCGTTTCCAATGAAATTTGGGCCAAAATGAAGCCTAACATTCCCAAAATGGCCGACGGCCGACCGGTGCATCCCATTAAAGCCGATGCCTTAAAACCCGTAGTCGAGTCTTATCAAGAAGCTGGCAAGCCATTCAAAATGGGCATGGTATTCCCCGTTTCCACCCACAATTACGAGTTGCGCTATTGGCTGGCTGCCGGTGGGATCCACCCTGGATACTATGCGCCCCATAAAGGCGATACCTCAGGCCAATTACAAGCCGATGCGCTCCTGTCCGTGACACCACCACCACAGATGCCGGCCACCATGGAAGCTGGCACGATATACGGCTATTGCGTGGGTGAGCCTTGGAATCAACAGGCGGTCTTTAAAAATATTGGGGTACCGGTCGTCACGGATTATGAGATCTGGAAAGACAACCCTGAAAAAGTATTTGGGCTCACCAAAGCCTTTACCGAGAAGTACCCCAATACCACCATTCGATTAACTCGAGCCTTAATCCGCGCCGCAATATGGTTAGATGCTAACGATAATGGCAACCGCCCTGAAGCGGTCAAGATCCTCTCTCAGCCTAATTATGTCGGTGCTGATTACGATGTGATCGCCAACTCCATGACGGGCACCTTCGAGTATGAAAAAGGCGATAAACGTGCGGTACCGGATTTCAATGTCTTTTTCCGTTATCACGCCACCTACCCCTATTACTCCGATGCGGTTTGGTATTTAACCCAAATGCGTCGTTGGGGCCAGATAAGCCAAGATCAATCAGACGCATGGTATGACCAAGTCGCCAAGCAGGTTTACCGCCCTGATATTTATCGCCTTGCAGCTGAATCCTTAATTGCCGATCAGCTGGCCACCAGCGACATGTTCCCGAATTTCGAGCAAGAGAGTGGCTATCGCCAACCGCAAACCCACTTTATTGATGGCATCGTTTATGACGGCACAGCACCAAACGACTACTTAGAAAAATTCACCATTGGCTTAAAAGCTGGGCAAACATTGTAATCAGGAGGAAGCCATGGCGATCCGAATTAAGACTCTGCGCTCACACACGCAATTCAACGCCATTAACTGGTCAGCACAATGTAAAGCGCTGCTCTTACCGTTTATTGGGATCGCCTTTTTCTTGATCCTTTGGAGCTTAGCGGCCACTCAGATCAAAACGTCGTTAGGGCAATTTCCCGGCCCGACCACGGTCATCACGCAAATATCAAGTTTATGGCAGGAGCATCAAGCAGAACGACTCAAAGCCGATGCCTTTTATCAAAGGCAGCAACAACGCAACGCCGAGCGGCAAGCCAAAGATCCCAGTTATCAGGCCAAAATACGGCCTTACACAGGCAAAGAAACTTTTATTGACCAAATTGTCACCAGCTTAATTACGGTACTCAGTGGTTTTGCTGTGGCGGTGTTCATTGCCATACCACTGGGCATTGCTATTGGCTTAAGCCCTGCTCTTAATCGCGCCTTAAACCCAATTATTCAAGTATTTAAACCCATTTCCCCCTTGGCGTGGCTACCGCTGATTACCATGGTGGTTTCAGCGTTATACGTCAGCCCCGATCCAATCTTTGCCAAATCGTATCTCAATTCGCTGTTAACGGTGGCCCTTTGCTGCCTCTGGCCAATGGTGATCAACACCTCTGTCGGCGTTGCGAGCCTAGACCAAGACTGGCTGAATGTTTCCAAGGTACTGCGTTTATCGCCGCTGCGACACGTGCAAAAAATTGTGCTACCGGCAGCAATCCCAGCCATTTTTACCGGCATGAGGTTGTCCTTAGGGGTGGCGTGGATGGTCTTAATCGCCGCCGAAATGTTGGCGCAGAACCCAGGGCTTGGCAAATTTGTGTGGGATGAGTTTCAAAATGGCAGCTCCAACAGTTTGGGGCGGATCATGACCGCGGTCATTGTCATCGGCATCATCGGCTATCTGCTGGATCGCATTATGTTGATGCTGCAACGGTTCGTCGCATGGGATAAACAAAGCGTAACGGTGTAGGAGTAACAACATGAGCGATCATTTAGACATCAGCCATATTGATGTAATTTTCCCCACGGCCAAAGGCCCATTTACCGCTATTGCCGATGTAAATTTACAAATTAAGCAGGGGGAATTTATTAGCCTCATCGGCCATTCTGGCTGCGGTAAATCCACAGTACTCAATGTGGTTGCCGGTTTGAATCAAGCCAGTAAAGGCGGCGTCATATTAAACGGCAAAGAAGTCAATCAACCGGGGCCTGAGCGCGCGGTGGTGTTTCAAAACCACAGTTTATTGCCTTGGCTTACGGCCTACCAAAACATTGAATTGGCGGTTACACAAGTCTTTGGCAACCGTAAATCGGCGGCGGAACAACGCGATTGGATTGAGCACAATCTGCGCTTGGTGCACATGGAGCATGCCATGGATAAGCGCCCAAATGAGATCTCCGGCGGTATGAAGCAGCGTATCGGCATAGCCCGAGCACTGGCCATGCAACCGGAGGTATTGCTGCTTGATGAACCTTTTGGCGCATTAGATGCACTCACCAAAGCGCACTTACAAGATTCTTTGATGGCGATCCACGCCGAGCTTGGCACCACCGTTATTATGATCACCCATGATGTGGATGAAGCGGTGTTATTATCAGATCGCGTGGTGATGATGACGAACGGCCCAGCCGCCACCATTGGGGAGATATTAACAGTGGAATTAGCGCGTCCTCGGGCACGCATTGCCATGGCACAAGATCCCTTATACAGCCGCTACCGCAGCGAGATCCTAACCTTTTTGTATGAAAAACAGCGTAAGGTGGAACCCTTATCTGCCCCATCAAAGCCTCGCCCAAGCGCGGTGGCTTAACAAGCTCAATCTCCTCGCAGCGCGCCTCGACGCCCTTCGGGCATCGAGGCGACACACCATCTCCATCTTTACTGCTGGCACATCAATCCCACGGATGGCTCACATTGTCAGTTAAAGAGCAGCAGCGACTTGGGTGCCTTGTGCAATAGCGCGTTTGGCGTCTAATTCCGTTGCCACATCCGCTCCTCCTATCAATTGATACGGCTTTAAAAGCCCGTGCGTTAACGAACGCAGCGGTTCTTGCCCCGCACAGATTACGATGTTGTCTACCGCCAATATTTGAGGTTCACCCGCCACCAGAATGTGCAAACCTTGATCGTCAATTTTCTGATATTGCACCCCTTTAAGCATGGTGACCCCTTTACTCAGCAATTCTTGCCGATGCGCCCAACCGGTGGTTTTTCCTAATGTTGAGCCCACTCGACTGTCTTTTCGCTGCAGTAAAAAGATCTGCCGAGCGCTGGCTGGGGGTTGTGCATTAACGCCTTCCACCCCACCGCGGGCACGCAGCGTCATATCAATGCCCCACTGCGCCATAAATTTTTGAATGTCCAAACTGGCAGAACCACCAGTGTGGGATAAATACTCGGCCACATCAAAACCAATGCCGCCAGCACCGATCACCGCAACCCGTTGGCCCACCGCAAATTTATCCCTTAATACCGATAAATAGCCTAATACTTTCGGGTGTTCGATCCCTTCGATCGGCGGCACGCGCGGTTGAATGCCAGTGGCGATCACTATCTGATCAAAATCGCTTTGGTTGAGCCATTCGCAGGTTACGGTACTGCCCAGTTTCAGCGTTACTCCATGCAATTCACATTGGCGTTTAAAGTAACGCAGCGTTTCGTAAAACTCTTCTTTACCAGGGATCTGCTTGGCCACATTAAATTGCCCACCGATCTCCGCATCCTGTTCAAATAAAGTAACGTGATGGCCACGACTGGCTGCGGTCGTGGCGGCCGCCAACCCAGCAGGGCCGGCGCCAATCACGGCAATTCGCTGCGGTGTTAAGGTTGGTACAATGCGTAGCTCTGTTTCATGGCAAGCGCGTGGATTGACCAAGCAGCTGGTCATTTTCATACTAAAAACATGATCTAAACAGGCTTGGTTGCAACCAATACAGGTATTGATTTCATCGGCTTTACCCGCCGCCGCTTTGTTCATAAATTCCGGATCAGCTAAAAAAGGTCGCGCCATAGAAACCATATCGGCATCGCCTCGTGCCAATACGGTTTCAGCAATATCAGGGGTGTTAATGCGGTTGGAGGTGATCACCGGCACATGTAACGCTTGACGAAACTTGGCGGTAACCCAAGTAAATGCCGCTCTTGGTACTTTGGTGGCAATGGTTGGGATTTTGGCTTCATGCCAGCCAATGCCTGTATTAATTAGAGTGGCACCGGCTTGCTCAATCGCCAGCCCAAGTGTCACCACTTCCTCAGCACTGGAGCCCCCCTCCACCAGATCCAACATGGATAAGCGGTAAATGATGATAAAGTGCTCACCAACCGCTTGGCGAATACGCCGAACAATCTCAACTGGCAACCGAATGCGATTGGCATAGCTGCCGCCCCAGTCATCGGTACGTTGGTTGGTGCGGGTCGCGATAAATTGATTTAAAAAATAGCCTTCTGAGCCCATGATCTCAACGCCATCGTAACCGGCGGCTTGCGCACGCTGAGCGGTGAACACGAAGTCACGGATCTGCTGCTCAATTTCAGTTGCTTCTAACGCTCTGGGCACAAACGGATTAATGGGGGCTTGCAAAGCAGAGGGTGCCACCAACTTCGGGTTATAGGCATAGCGCCCCGTATGCAAAATTTGCAGACAAATTTTACTGTCATGTTGGTGCACCGCTTGGGTAATCAGCCGATGGCCCTGCACATCGTCCTCGGTCACTAAGCCATGAGTTTTCGCGTGCGTTGCCCCCTCTGAATTGGGGCCAATGCCACCGGTCACAATCAACCCCACCCCACCTTTTGCGCGTTCACCATAATACGCCGCCATACGCTGGTGGCCATTCATGGCTTCTTCTAGGCCGGTGTGCATCGAGCCCATGAGTACTCGATTTTTTAATGTGGTAAACCCCAAATTCAAAGGGCGGAAAAGGTGCGGATAATTCCCATTGCTGGCCATGATGACGTCTCCCTGATGTCAAACTCGGTCAATCTAGACAGTGTCAACCTAGAAGCGGATGTTGACAGTGTCAAGTTTGCTGTTAGCGTATGCGTTGATGACCATTAAAAAATCAACCACCCACAACGCATCAATCAGTTCGAACCACTACCACCATGGTGATTTACGCCAGACCTTATTAGATGCCGCTCAGCAACTCATTGCCCAACACGGCATCGAGGGGTTATCACTGCGCAAGTTAGCCGAGCAAACCGGCGTTTCACGCACGGCGCCTTACCACTACTTTAAAGACAAACAAGATCTGCTCAGTGCAATTGCCGCTCAAGCCTTTGCTCAACGAGCCCAGCAAGCCGCCCAACGCTTCGCCGATCCACGCTTGAACGCCGCCCAATGTTTTCGCGCTTTTTTTATGGATTACATTGAGTTTGCGACTCAATCGCCGGCAATGTATGAATTGATGTTTGGCAGCACATTATGGCGAGGTGCCTCCCCGAGTGAGGAGTTAAAGCAGCAAGCGTACCCCTGTTTTCAACAGCAATTAGCGATGATCCGCCAATGGCAACAACAGGGGCTGTTACCCGCTCAACAAGAGCCCTTGCGGCTGGCGCAAATCACCTGGGCAACACTGCATGGCATTGCCCGTTTAGTTAACGATGGTGTATACGCCGATAGCCAGCATATCAGCGCCATGGTCGATTGTGCTGTGGCGCTGTTTTTGGGGAATGGCAACAACAGAGCGCCAGTTAAGCCGTAATGGTTGGCCGCACCCCTAACGCATGACAAATGGCATACGAAAGCTCGGCACGATTCAGGGTGTAAAAGTGAAAATCCGTCACCCCCTCTTTGGCCAGTACTTTGCTCATTTCAATCGCCACATTCGCGCCCACTAATTGGCGGGTACTGGGGTCGTTTTCCAAGCCATCAAACATATGGTGCAACCATTTAGGTATGCGCACATTGGCAAACTGAGCAAACTTTAATAACTGCTGATAATTCGTGACGGGCAAGATCCCAGGCACGATCTCAACCTCAATACCAGCCGCCATGCTGCGATCACGAAAACGTAAGTACGCTTCCACATCAAAGAAAAATTGGGTAATGGCTCGGCTTGCGCCAGCATCCACTTTGCGTTTTAAATTAATCAGATCGGCCTGCGCATTGCGTGCCTCTGGATGCATCTCTGGGTAGGCCGCTACCGAGATCTCAAAATCGTGCTCTTGTTTTAACAGATGCACCAAATCAACCGCATAACGATTAGGGTTAGGCTGTCCTGCGGGAACATCGCCCCGCAACGCCACGATATGACGCACTCCTTGTTGCCAATATTGGCGCGCCAGTTGTCGCAATACCTGTTCATCGGCATCAATCAGCGTCAAATGCGGCGCAGCTTGCAGTGATGTTTGTTGATGGATCCGCTCAATCACATGATGCGTGCGATCTCGCACCCCCGAATTCGCCCCATAGGTTACCGAGACAAAACGCGGCTTTAAAGGCGCTAATCGCTCAATGGATTGCCATAGGGTTTCTTCCATACTCGCGGTATTGGGTGGAAAAAATTCAAAAGAAACCTGAATGTCTTTTAAATCGACCAAGCGCTCATTCAACGCTTCTAGCTGCTGTGCATGATGGTAAGACATCATTCTTCTCCTATGGTGGACGACGCCGTAATACCAACCAATGCTTGTGCTAAATCGGCCAGCAGATCCTCGCTGTCTTCAATACCAACCGATAAACGCAATAACCCAGGGGTGATCCCAGCGATTTCTTGTGCTTCTGCAGACATCGCCGCATGCGTCATGGTGGCAGGATGCGCCACCAGTGATTCCACCCCCCCTAAACTTTCCGCTAACGAAAACAGTTCAATCTTCGCTAAAAATTGCCGAACTTGTGCCTCTCCGCCTTGCAGCTCAAAACTGAGCATGGCACCAAAACCCAACTGCTGGCGCTGAGCTAACTGATGCTGAGGATGACTCGGTAATCCCGGATAATGCACCTGCTTAACGGCCGGATGCTGTTGCAAAAACTCCGCCACTTGCTGGGCCGTGCGCTGATGCTGTGCCATACGCAGCGGTAAAGTGCGCAATCCACGCAGCGTCAAATAGGCATCAAATGGTGCGCCGGTTAACCCCAAACAGTTCGCCCACCAGCGCAATTGCTCGGCAAGTTCACTGCTGGCACAAACCACCGCCCCACCAACAACATCGGAATGGCCATTTAAATATTTGGTGGTGGAATGCAGCACTAAATCGGCCCCTAAGCTCAACGGTTGCTGAAGCACGGGCGACAAAAACGTATTATCCGCCACCACCCACGCCCCTACCTCATGCGCTTGCGCGCTGATCTGCGCGACATTCACCAAGCGCAGCAGCGGATTCGAGGGCGTTTCTAACCACACCATTTTCGGCTGTCGTGCCAAGCATTCCGCCAGCGCTTGTGAGTCTTGTTGATCGACGATCGCCAACTGAAAGGCCCCTTTCGCAGCTAATGCCGTAAATAATCGGTAACTACCACCGTAACAATCGTGGGGGATCACCAGCAGATCCTCTGGCGTTAACAGCGTGGTACATAAGGTGATGGCCGCAATGCCACTGGCGGTGATCACCGCCCCTGCCCCACCTTCAAGGGCGGCAATGGCCTGCGCCAGTGCCGTTCGGGTTGGGTTACCACTGCGGCTGTAATCGTACTGGCGCGGTTGGCCAAACTCACTAAAGGTGTAGTTGCTTGACAGGTAAATTGGCGCAACCACAGCACCATGTTGGCTGTCAGTCTCAATTCCTTCACGGGCAGCGATTGTGGCAAAACGGTGCGGGCTCATAATGCGTCCTTGGCTAATTTAATTAAAATATTTGATTAAATTAGCGCCACCGATGTGAGACGTCAAGACGGCCAAACGTCTAAACGTATGAACACATAAACGTAAAGATGCTAACTGTTTGACTCTGACACGGACCTCGTTAAACTTTATCGGTCTAGAAAATCAAAGGTGCATCGATGACTATCGAGTGGAACGGCGACTACATCAGTCCTTACGCAGAACATGGTAAGAAAAATGAGCAGGTGAAAAAGATCACTGTCTCAATTCCGTTAAAGGTCTTAAAAATCTTAACGGATGAGCGCACTCGCCGTCAGGTAAACAATCTGCGCCACGCCACTAACAGCGAATTACTTTGTGAAGCATTTTTGCATGCTTATACCGGCCAACCTTTGCCAGCCGATGAGGATTTAGGCAAAGACAAAAGCGATGGCGTACCCGCCAGTGCTAAGGCCATCATGGCCGAGCTGGGTATCGACTGGAAAACGCTCGAAGAGTAACAACACGGCAATACGCCAACCAACCCCATAAAAAAACCAGCCTATTGGCTGGTTTTTTAGGTTCATAATTGCCGCTGATTAGCAAACATTTAACACTTTAATGGCCAAGCCACCCTGCGATGTCTCGCGGTATTTGGGGTGCATGTCTTTACCGGTTTCATACATGGTAGCAATCACCTTGTCTAATGAAACACACGGCTCGGAGTTACGACGCATTGCCATACGGGTCGCATTAATGGCTTTCACCGCTGCAATGGCATTACGCTCAATGCATGGCACCTGTACTTGGCCGGCAACAGGATCACAGGTTAAGCCTAAGTGGTGCTCCATCCCAATTTCAGCAGCAATCGCAACCTGCATTGGCGATGCCCCCATAAGCTCAGCTAAACCGGCAGCGGCCATCGAGCAAGCCACACCCACTTCGCCTTGGCAGCCGACTTCTGCACCAGAGATGGAGGCATTCATTTTATACAAGGTGCCAATAGCGCCTGCGGTTAAGAAGAATTTGCTGTATTGCTCAGGGCCAACTTTCTCAATGAACTTATCGTAATAAGCCAATACCGCAGGAGTGATCCCCGCAGCACCGTTCGTAGGAGCGGTAACCACACGGCCACCGGCCGCGTTTTCTTCAGAAGCCGCTAGGGCAAACATGTTCACCCAGTCGATGATCGCCATAGGATCGTTGTTAAACGATTCATTGGCTTGCAATTGACGATGCAAGGTGGCAGCACGACGTGGTACTCGTAATGGCCCAGCTAACAGCCCTTCTGTGGCACAGCCTCGGCTGATGCACTCATGCATCACTTGCCAAACCGCGCCAAACTTTTGTTGGATAACGTCTTCGCTGTGGTAAACCTTTTCGTTTTCCAAGATCAACGCGCTGATGCTCATGCCGGTTTGTTTACACAGATCCAGCAAAGATTCCGCATCTGTAAATGCATAAGGCAATGGCTTTAGCGAGCTATCGGGTTTACCAAAGTTTTCCTCATCCACCACAAAACCACCACCGATGGAGTAGTAAGTTTTCGAGTACAAAAGCTGCTCGCCTTGATAAGCGTGGATGGCCATACCATTTTCATGCAGCGGCAACGTATCTTGATGGAACGTCACCGAGCCGTTCGGAAAATCCACAGTATGGCTGCGGCCATTAATCGGCAGCCGCTCTTCGTCTTCCACCTGCTTAATAAACCCTGGGATTGAATCGATATCAACCGATTCTGGGCTGTTGCCAGCCAACCCCATAATAATGGCAATATCCGTGTGGTGGCCTTTACCAGTAAGTGACAAAGAACCATAAATATCAACGCTGATGCGTGTGATTGAATCAAGCTTATCCATAGCTCGCAGATCGTCAATGAACTCCTTGGCGGCTTTCATTGGGCCCACAGTATGGGAGCTTGATGGCCCTACGCCAATCTTGAAGATATCAAATACGCTATACACGGTTACTACCTTAAATAGAGTCTAAATGTCGGTGAATCCAGAAAACCAATGGGGCTAACCCATTGGTTTTTTAGCTCATTAAAACTGGGTGCCATGCACCCAGTTTTGGCGTTTTGTTGAGATCTGACTTAGAACAGATCTTTTACAATGGCCGAGATGGCAATCAGGCCCATAACAACTACAAAAATATTGGACAATTTACCATCGTACTTTTGCATTGCTGGCACTTTCTTCACGGCATACATTGGCATTAAGAACAAGATTGCCGCAATGAATGGTGCACCTAATGACTCAATCATACCCAAGACCGATGGGTTAATGATGGCCACCCCCCAAGTGGTCAGGAAGAAGAACGCCACCAAGGCTTTATCAAACTTCTGCTCACCCATGGATTCAATCACTTGAGGCGCACCTTTACGCACCAAACCCGCTAAACCTTCTTTTGCCCCTAAATAGTGACCAAAAAATGAAGAGAAGATGGCCAAGAAAGCAACCACAGGGCCTAAAACAGAGATGAATGGCGAATTAAATTCGTTCGCCAAGTAGCTCAGTACCGGCAGGTTTTGATCTTTGGCTTGAGCCAATTGCTCTGGCGACAGCGCCAACACACAAGAGAACACAAACAGCATGACAAAACCCAGCAGCATGCCTGATGCGCGCTTCAAAATCAGGTCAGATTTCGCGGCCGCACCTTCGCCATACGCGTCACGCTGAGCCTGTGCCATGGACGATACAGCAGGGCTGTGGTTAAACGAGAAAATCAGCATTGGAATGGTTAAGTATACCACCAACAACATATCGCTCAGTGCAGGCATGGTGCTTAACGACATCGCATCAAATGACCAATGCGGTACAAGGTACAAAGACATACCAAGTAAGATTGCCACCAATGGGTACACCAGTAATTCTGTTGCTTTTAACATCAGGCGTTGACCTAAAATCATCACCGACATCATCATCGCTACCAAGATCCCAGACAGTAACCAGCGTGGCAGAGATTCCATGCCGAGCTGATTCACCATCGCCGAATCAATGGTGTTAGTGATCGCATTACCGTAGATCAATACAATTGGGTAAATCGCAAAGAAATATAAAAACGCGATCAACACCCCAGCGTTTTTACCAAAATGTTCCACAACCACATCCGCCAAATCGGCTTTCGGGTTGCTAGAGGACAGCACAAAACGTGCCAAAGCACGGTGTGACAAATAAGTCATTGGGCCGACCAGCACGGCGATTAAGATCAGTGGCCAAAAGCCTTCAAGACCTGCGCGGATAGGCAAAAATAGGACGCCCGCCCCAACAGCGGTACCAAACATAGACAAAGACCAAACTAAGTCTTGCTTATTAAAGCCGCTGGTTTTTTCGGCAGTAGTGGTTGCAGTATTGTTCTGCATGAAAATCACCTATGAGTGTTCGAGTTAGCGGCGCCAAGAATAGGGTTTTCGCAGAAAAAAAACGTGATGTGAGTCATTTCCAAGAATCGCACGATTGACACAGATCACAGTTCCAAACAAAGCAGCCGTCAGCGACTGCATTCGAATGACTTCCACAAGCCGCAGAGTGGGCTTAAGACGCCAACAAGATCACGCAGGGGTACCCGTAAGCGCGCACCAGATCACAGTGAGTAAGATCACGAATCGTTAGAAAGGCGCGCATTTACCAACCAATAAGGGCTTAGCTCCAAAGCAATTTTACGCCCATAAACAACAAAAAAATCGCAAACGCGCGTTGCAGCCAATGCTGCGGTAAACGGGCACCTAACGCCGCCCCTAAGCGCACAAATTGAGAGCTAGCAAGCACAATGCCTAAAAAAGCTGGTAGATATACATAGCCAAGGCACCAAGATGGCCGTTCTGCCACATGCGAACCGTGAACAATAAAGCTACTGACGCCCGCTAAAGCAATAGGCAGTGTTAAGGTGGCGGAAGTACCCACCGCTTGATGTATGGCGATGGAGCAGTAACGAAAAAAAGGCACACTTAGACTTGCCCCCCCAATGCCCACCATCGCCGATAACCCCCCAATAACACTGCCGCTAAGCCACAGCCCTAAACGCCCCGGTAATGGCCGCTCCGCTTGCAGGTTCAAGGTAAAAGCCATCTGGGCGGCCATCACTATCATAAAACCGCCCAATAACGTGGCCAGCGTCGAAGCCGGCACAACGTCTGCCAACATCCCACCAAGATACGCGCCCACGATAACCGCAGGGGTAAATTGCCGTACAATCGGCCACAGCACATTTCCTCGTTGATGGTGTGCCCGAATAGCACTTGCCGAGGTGATCACAATGGTCGCCAGTGACGTGCCAATGGCTAAATGGATATATACATCGCTGTTCCAGCCCATCCAGTCGAAGGCTGCGATTAATACAGGCACCACCACTAAGCCGCCCCCGATCCCAAAAAGTCCTGATAACGTTCCCGCTACAGCACCCAGCATTAGATACAGCACTAGATCCCAGAACATAACGCCTTTCCTAACAAAAAGTGCCCGCATTGTGGCAAGCGCTCTGGCAAAATAACAGTTAATTTTAATTACATATAGGCAGCCCTATGCGCCAACGAACCCTGGTTGTCGCCTCGACGAACCCCGTTAAAATTCAAGCAGCGCAACAAGCGCTCCAAGATGCATTTGCAAAGATAGACTGGCAGGTGGAAGGGGTGGCCGTCGCTTCTGGCGTCGCCGAACAACCACTCAGCACACAAGAAACACGGCAAGGCGCTTTGCACCGTTTGCAGCAACTACAAAACGCTCGGCCAGAGGCGGATTTTTATGCGGCTTTTGAAGGCGGCTACGATCGCTTAGACGGCCAGCCCTATACGTTTGCCTACCTAGCTATAAGCGATGGACAGCGATCGCAGGTAGGCCGAACGGGCATTCTACCGTTGCCCGAATCGGTGGCATTACAACTGGAACAAGGAAGCGAATTAGGGCCTTTGATGGATGCCCTTTTTAACCAACAAAATATTAAACAACAAGGTGGCGCTATTGGCCTGCTCACCCATGGCTTACTCAATCGCACTCAACTGTATCGCGATACAATGATTTTGCTGCTCGCCCCTTACTTGAATCCCGCACTTTATGGTTAACCCCTCTGGGTGCGCGGCCAATCAAGGCGTTTAAGATAAGCCTGAGCCCATCAAGCTGATGGATGGGCCAGAGAAATTAACGGCTCAATTCAATGGTAATGTCGGTGAGCGTTGCGGCTGCAATCTCCGTTTCTGTAAACTTAAGCGGCCGCAATTGTTGCTCGGTGGCGTAATCTTGCGTTTGGTCGTTCCAATGTGGCGATTGCGGGTTATTTGACTGGCTTGCGACCAATAATCCACGCGCCTGTGGCCCATCCTCATTAAACCCCACCACCATCATCCAATTTGAGCCATAACGAATGTGATAACCTTCTTGGCTTAAACCTGATGCTGTGGCCGCACCAGTGAGAGGATCTAGCGCCGCGGCATACCCATGTTGCGGTAGCAAGGTGTCGTCTAATGGCTGTGTTTGCGTTGCCGTACTGTACGCAAACATATTAAAACCGCCTTCATAATTATTACTGCCAGCGACGGGAATTTTTTGCCTGAGGCGCTGCCATCGGCCAAAGACTCTTCAATAAATTGCAACTCACCTAAAGGCGCGTCGAGTTCAAAGCCTGCATATAGCCTGCCACAAAGCCATTTAAGAGTGCCGTTGAACGCGCCGGCAGCTGCGCCATGTTCTGTTCAGCACTGGCTCGAATGTTCAATGCTTTGTAACCAAAATCGCTGATTAAGTTTTGATTGTCGGCCGCAAGCACCACCCCAGCCGTAAAGTCGATGGCCTGATGAGGGCCAAAATACTTTGAGCGTTCACTGTTGGCCTTAATGATGCCATCAGCAATCAGGCACAGATGATCTTGTGCTTGAGCATGGCCACTGCCAAAGGCAATTTCCTCCAAACTGGCCGCTTCAATATGCGGTACCCCAATGTCAGTACGTCGGATCCGGGCGCTCAAATCATTCTCTGCCCAAATGGTCACGTTCACCGCTCCCTCCGTTTCCGCTTCGTTAAGCCCCGAATTTTCAGGTTGCAGTAACTGATAGTCGCTATTGCAAGCCGTTAAGAGGGCTAGCAAACTGAAGCCGCAAACACGGTATAACCCAGAAAGGGTAGAAGTCATCATCGTCATCCTTGTGATCACTTATCCTTAGCCAGTAAATCAACCTAAAAATAAATTCGCCACCGACCTTAGGCTAACGCCATGGGCCTCAACACCCCCCTCCCAAGAGCGGTTTGCCAGATTGGCGTAAGAGTCGCCCATCGCTTCATCCTGACGGATTCAGCGCTGCCGATAAGCGCATTGCGCAGGTATACTTAGCGCAAATTTTTGCTGCCAGAGAAACACCGTGGAAACACTGCGCTTGCAATTTCCAGCACTGACTCAAGCTGGACTGGTGTATTTGGATAACGCCGCCACAACCCAAAAACCCCAAGTGGTTTTGGATGCCATGAATGCCTTTTATCAACACGATAATGCGAATGTGCACCGTGCGGCGCACCGTTTATCTGCTCGCGCCACCCGCGCTTATGAGGGGGCTCGAAGACAATTAGCCCGCTTCATTAATGCCCCTCAAGAGGAAACGCTGATCTTCACCAGTGGTACAACCGATGGCATGAATCTATTAGCCAACAGCTTGGGGGATTTACGCCTACAACCGGCGGATTGGGTGCTGGTGGATCAATGGGCACATCACGCCAGCATTGTCCCATGGCAACAAGCTTGCTTGCGTCACCAATGCCAGCTCGCTCCCATTCCAATGACAACCGCAGGGCGGTTAGACTTTGATGCCTACCAGCAACTGCTGCAGCGACGCCCTAAAATCGTGGTACTTACTGCGGTGAGCAATGCGTTAGGTTGCCGTATTGATCTACCGCGTTTTATTGCAGCAGCCAAGGCGGTTGAGGCGACCGTGATCATTGATGGGGCGCAGTTGATGGCGCATCAGACGGTGGATGTTCAAGCATTAGATTGCGATTTTTTGGTGTTCTCTGGCCATAAAATGTATGGCCCAACCGGCATTGGGGTGCTTTGGGGCAAAGCACAGTGGCTCAATGCCATGGCACCTTATCGCTTTGGTGGCGAGATGATCACCCAAGTCAGTTTCCAGCACAGCACCTTTAACCAACTGCCCTTTAAATTTGAAGCCGGCACACCGGCCATAGCAGAAGCCATAGGCTTGGGGGCAGCCGCCCAATGGTTAACCGAGCAAAACCGCGTGGATTTAGCTGCGCACGAGCAGGCGTTACTGCAATACGCTCAACAACAGCTGCGCACCATCAAATCCATCATACTTTACAGCGCCTTTGACGATAATATTGGCAGTGTTGCGTTTAATCTTGATGGTGAACACCATCAAGATGTGGCCAGTTGGCTCGACCAAGCAGGGGTCGCCATTCGCAGTGGTCATCATTGCTGCCAGCCATTAATGCAGCATTTGGCCATTAAAGGCTGCTGCCGGTTATCTATCGCCCCTTACAATCGCCGTGCGGATATTGATGCCGCCATCGCTGCCATTCAAGATTATCTGGACTTTATTACCGATGAGCATTGATCCAAGCTGCTTTCTTAATAGCCCTTTAGGGAACGCGATCACCCAAACCCAGTTAAACGATGCTCTGCTCAGCCATGGCCACTGGCAAGCCCGCTACCGTTATCTGATGACACTCGGCCTGCAACTGCCAGAACTGGCACCAGAATGGCGCACGGATGATGCGCTAGTGGCTGGCTGCGAAAGCGCCAGTTGGCTGCATCACTTAGAATACCAAGGCCATCATTTTTGGTTAGCCGACTCTGAAGCACGCATCGTCCGTGGGTTATTGGTGCTGGTGCTGGCCGCCTATAATGGGAAAACACAGGCTCAAATTGCTGAGATGGATTTGACACCATGGTTCCAACAATTGGGCTTGAGCGGTCATTTAAGCCCCAGCCGCAGCAATGGCTTGTACGCCGTGATCCGACAGATCCAACAAACCGCGGCTTTGTCAGGATAAACATCCCATCCAAACAAAAAAGCACCGCCGAAGCGGTGCTTTTCTTTGATGCTCAAACGAGCAACTGCGTGTGCGAATTATTCGCCAGCTACGATAGAGATCTTAGCAGTAGCAGTTACGTCGCTGTGCAGGCTGATTACTACGTCGTATTCGCCAGTGTTGCGCAGTGCGCCTTCTGGTAAACGTACTTCAGCTTTGTTTACTTCAACGCCAGCAGCAGTCAGTGCATCAGCGATGTCACGAGTACCGATAGAGCCGAACAGCTTGCCTTCGTCGCCAGACTTAGAAGCGATAACAACGCTTTCCATCGCAGCGATTTGTGCAGCGCGAGCTTCAGCAGCAGCCAAAGAGGCCGCCATTTTCGCTTCCAGCTCAGCACGACGAGCTTCAAATACTTCCACGTTTGCAGCGTTAGCTACAACCGCTTTGCCTTGTGGCAACAAGAAGTTACGAGCGTAACCAGATTTTACGGTTACTTTGTCACCCAAGTTGCCCAATTTAGCAACTTTGTCTAACAGAATTACGTCCATTACCTTTCCTCTACTTAAAGTTTAGACAGATCGCGCAGGATTAACCTTGCAGATCGGTGTAAGGCAGCAGAGCCAGGTAACGAGCACGCTTAATAGCGCGAGCCAGCTGACGCTGGTATTTTGCGCTGGTGCCAGTAATACGGCTCGGTACAATTTTACCACTCTCGGTAACGTAGTTTTTCAGAGTAGCGATGTCTTTGTAATCGATTTCTGCAACTTTTTCAGCGGTGAAACGGCAGAACTTGCGACGACGAAAATAACGTGCCATGTGGGCAGTCTCCTAGCAAATCGGTTCAATCGAGTCGGCGTGCAAAACCAAACGGCTTTGGCCATTACGGCCTTGTTGCCACGCAAGAAAACCTGCGGTTTGGACTTGTGCCCCGAACTCAAGATGGCTTAGTAATGGTTGGGTTTCTGCACCGCTTAACACCACTTGGATTTTACAGTATACCGGCCGATTTAGGCCTGCTTCCGCTTGCATGGAGCGATGCTCTAACAAAAAGAAACTGTGTGGTATGCCGTTAATGCCAGTGATGGTTCTTGGTGGCCGCGCAACGTGGCCACTCAATACCAAGCGATTGCAGATCACGCCGGACGATTACTCAGCAGCTGGTACAGCTGGACGCTCAGTGCGCTCACGACGCTCAGCGCGCTCTTCCTTGGCTTTCGCCATTGGAGAAGGCTCAGTCACCGCGTTCTTGGTACGGATTACCATAGAACGGATAACTGCGTCGTTGTAACGGAAGTTGGTTTCCAGCTCGGCAACCGCTTCAGCAGTGGCTTCAGCGTTAACCATCACGTAGTGTGCTTTGTGCAGCTTTTCGATAGGGTAAGCCAGTTGACGACGGCCCCAATCTTCCAGACGATGAACTTTACCACCGTCCTTTTCGATGGTGGCAGTGTAACGCTCAACCATGCCAGGTACTTGCTCACTCTGATCAGGGTGAACCATAAATACGATTTCGTAATGACGCATCGTATCGCTCCTTACGGTTAGTTAGCTTCAAATGGCTCGGCCGGGCCTATGAAGCAAGGAACAAAAGGGAATTTGGCCGATTAACCGGCGCATTTTAGTGGAAAGCCTCAATGAACGCAATCCATACAGCGCTCTTCCTGTTGGGCATCTCGCTTACCTCGACAAGGCGCAGAGAGAAGCCAGCACCGACGCCAACAATTCAGTGAATGAAACCGAAGTGGCGCCAAAAGAAAACGCACGGTATTGACCGTGCGTTTTAAGAAAAAATAAGGCCCACGCAGTGGTATTAGCGGCGTTGACGCACAGCCTCAAAGAGGCAGATCCCCGCCGCAACCGACACGTTCAAACTCGAAACGCCACCGGCCATTGGAATGCTGATGAGATCATCACACACCTCCCGAGTTAAGCGTCGCAGCCCCTTTTCTTCCGCGCCCATCGCAATGGCCAAAGGGCCCCGCAATTGGCTCTCGTACAGGGTATGCGTGGCTTCACCAGCAGCACCGACAATCCAAACACCCCGTTCCTGCAAATGACGTAACGTCCGCGCCAAATTCGTAACTTGAAATAATGGAACCGTTTCTGCCGCACCCACCGCAACTTTACGTACGATAGGCCCCAAACTGGCACTGCGATCTCGCGGCACAATGACGCCATGTACCCCTGCGGCATCGGCACTGCGCAGGCAAGCTCCCAAGTTATGCGGATCCGTAACACCATCTAAAACCAGTAAAAAAGGCACTTCGGTATGATCAAGCAACGCTTGCAGTTCCAACTCACCTTTAATGGGCTCGGCCACACAGCGTGCCACCACCCCTTGATGTTGGCTGGATTCCGCTTTGTCATCAAGTACCTTACGGCTGGTGAACTGCGGCGTGACCCCAAAAGCGGTGGCCAGTGGCAGTAAGGACTGCACACGCTCATCATCACGCCCTTTGAGTACCCATAACTCTTTAACGCGTTCTGGTTGACGGCTCAACAACGCCTCAACGGCGTGCAGGCCAAAGACCATTTCATGTTTCATTTATTTCTTTTTCCGAGAATATTTGCCGCGTTTCTGGTGCGAGGGACGTGTCGATTTGCCTTCAGAAAAATGGCTATTTTTATCAGTAACATCAGCAAATTTAGACGGATTTTTTTTAGTTGAGCCTGCCCCTTTACCACCACTTTTACGTGGTGCCCCAGAGCGAGAGAGGCTTTCTAATAACACCAAATCAATTTGCCGGTCGTCCAATTTAACCGCCATCACCTTCACTTCCACTTCATCACCTAAGCGGTAACGTTTACCACTGGCTTCACCCACCAGTGCTTGACGGATCGGATCGTAATGGTAGTAATCGTTAGCCAAACTGGAAATGTGTACCAAGCCATCGATGTGGTAATTTTTCAAGCGAACAAATAAACCAAAACTGGTCACCCCGCTAACGATGGCAGAAAAATCGTCCCCAACATGATCCAGCATGAACTCGCACTTCAACCAGTCCGATACATCGCGACTGGCGTCGTCGGCTCGTCGCTCGGTCATTGAGGTATGTTCCCCCAACTCCAGCAGTGCCGCTTCTTCATAACCAAAACCGCCATCGGATTGCAGCTGCTGCAAAGCCAACTCAGGTTGCTGTTGTTTGGCCAATAAGTAGCGGATCACTCGGTGCAAGACCAGATCCGGATAGCGACGGATCGGTGAGGTAAAGTGGGCATAGCTCGTTAACGCCAAACCAAAGTGGCCAATGTTATCTGCGCTGTAAATCGCTTGCTTCATCGAACGCAGCACCATGGTTTGAATGAGCTCCGCATCCCCTCGCCCAGCGGTGTCTAATAATAACGCTTGGACATCTAACGGCGACGGCTCAGTGCCCCCTTTAAGCTCAAGCCCTTGCTGCTTTAAGAAGTCTCGCAGCGTCAGCAGTTTTTGCTCGCTTGGGCCTTCGTGCACTCGGTAAAGGACGGCACCATGATGCTGTTCCACAAACTGCGCCGCAGCCACGTTGGCTAAGATCATGCACTCTTCAATCATCTTATGGGCAATATTACGAGCACGCGGGACGATCTTTTCAATCCGACGCTCCTCGTTAAAGATGAATTGCGTCTCTTCCGACTCCAGCACTAATGCACCACGCTGCTGGCGTGCGTTGTCCAGCGCTTGGTACAACTGATGCAGCTCATGCAAGTGCGGCAACACTTCGGCGTATTGCTGACACAGCGCGCCATCACCATCGAGCATGGCCGCGACCTTGGTGTAAGTTAAGCGGGCGTGAGAGTGCATAACAGCAGGGTAAAAACGTGAACCGCTCAACTTACCTTCGGCGCTGATAGTCATCTCCGCCACCATGCACAAACGATCCACATGTGGATTTAGCGAGCACAGGCCGTTGGAAAGCTTCTCTGGCAACATCGGGATCACTTGTGCTGGGAAGTAAACCGAATTACCGCGATTACGCCCTTCGGTATCCAGCGCCATCCCAGGACGCACATAATGACTGACATCGGCAATGGCCACGTACAAACGCCAGCCACCTTGCTCACAGCACTCGGCATAAACGGCGTCATCAAAATCACGCGCATCTTCACCATCAATGGTCAGCAGTGGTAATGAGCGCAGATCCACTCGACCTTGTTTGTCGGCTTCTGTCACCTCTGGCGCAATAGCCGCACATTCGGCTTGCACATCGTCATTAAAAATGTGGGGCAAATCGTGGCTACGCAGCGCCATTTCAATTTCCATCCCCGGTTGCATTTCATTGCCCAACACTTCAGCAACACGGCCGATCGCATGGGTATGATGTGCGGGGCGACGCAGCAGTTCAATCACCACCACTTGCCCTTCACGGGCACCATTGCGGCCATCAGATGGGATCAGGATGTCTTGGGATAAACGGCTATCATCTGGGATCACATAACCAATGCCAGAGTCCGAAAAGTAACGGCCAACGATCATCGGGTTGCGGGGTTCAACTAAGCGTACAATGCGGGCACTTTTACGGCCACGGCGATCGCCTTGATCCAGCTGCGCCATCACCCGATCGCCATGCAGCACTGAAAACATTGCCATTTCAGGTAGATAAAGATCTTCATTGCCATCATCTGGACGGAAGAATCCAAAACCATCTCGGTGGCCTAATACCGTACCGGTGATCAAATCCATGCGTTCAGGCAAACCATAGCGCCCTTTGCGGGTATAAACAATTTGGCCATCACGCTCCATGGCGCGTAACCGTCGAGACAGCGCTACGTACTGCTCACCATCTTCAATACCAAAGTGGGCAGCAAGCTCTTCTCGAGCAACAGGAGCCGATTGTTGCTGCATAAATGCCAGCATGATCTCGCGGCTGGCGATGGGATTGGCGTACTTTTGCGCCTCCCGATCAAAATTTGGATCCTGACTCATTAGTCTTCCAGTTAGGTGGGGAAATCGTTGGAAAGTATAACGGATTCGGTTTTATAACGGGAAATTGTTAGCTCGGATAGACGCCACCCAATGAACAAAACGCGATCTGCTATAAAAAAGAACGCACGCAGACTTGCTCGTCTGCGTGCGTATCACGGTTATTCAGTGCCTGTCGCTCTAACAAAACATCTTAATTAACGTAACGGCTATCAAGCCATTGGTTGCTTTTCAAGCTGTCTACGCGTGTGCGCTCACGTACCGAGGGTGGTAACTGCTGGGCCAATTTTAGCTTCAGTTGTTCCGCTTTATTGCGTTCGGAGGCACGAGCAAATTTAGCTTGGTGTAACCTTT
>JAWXTX010000010.1:0-44956 GCA_044433165.1 Ferrimonas sp.
AAAGGTTCGCCGTTGGATGAAGAACCTTAATTTAATAGCAAAACGACCAAAGCAACATCGATATCCATCTGGTGGCGTAGCGTCTGTTATTGCGCCTAATAAACTCAATCGCCAATTTTAGTTGACCATTACACTACCGTTACAACTATATGTGGTCGTTCATCAATAGAGGTGGGCTCTGGGATGACACTGCGTTTCGTATTTTTTCCTTTGCCAGCATCATCACAGTGGTGCGGGTGGTTTTTACGTAACTCGTTGGAAGTTGCTTTCGGGGCGACACAAGCAGCTGAAGGGATCATCTTTGTTGCCAGTGGCACACCTGTTGCAAAAAGAGCTGGAACCAAGGTGGCATGTGGCGGCGGCTCTTGGCGGTTTATTCCATGATATTTCAGATCAGTCCATCACAGGTGTCAACAGGCGAAGATGGACGCTATCAGTGAAACCTTTTTTAGAAACCTTACCCCATAGGACCATTGCACTAAGCATCGGCGCTCGCTGAGCGTAAATGGTAACTGATTACAAAGCCATTGATTGTTTATAAAGTCAAGATCAGCGAAAATAACAGCCAATTACGATTTACACGTCGGATTTGACAAGCGAAGAACTGAAAAGAGAGTACTTCTAAAATTGTGTACAAATCCGTGTACAAACTAAAAGAATTTACCCATGGCCAACCAAGATTTTCTTAACGAAATCAATAAACGTCGCACCTTTGCCATCATCTCGCATCCTGATGCTGGTAAAACCACCATTACGGAAAAAGTATTGCTGTTTGGGCAAGCGCTGCAGCGAGCCGGTACCGTAAAAGGGCGCGGTGGTTCAGGACAACATGCAAAGTCTGACTGGATGGAAATGGAAAAAGAGCGGGGGATCTCGGTAACGACATCGGTTATGCAGTTCCCGTACAACCAACGTTTGGTTAACTTGCTTGACACCCCAGGACACGAAGACTTCTCGGAAGACACTTACCGAACCTTAACAGCGGTGGACTCCTGTTTGATGGTAATTGATGCGGCGAAAGGGGTAGAAGACCGTACACGTAAGTTGATGGAAGTTACCCGTTTACGGGATACGCCAATCATTACCTTTATGAACAAATTGGATCGGGATATCCGCGATCCGATGGAGCTGCTTGATGAGGTTGAGAATGAGCTCTCCATCATGTGCGCTCCGATAACCTGGCCTATTGGTTGTGGCAAAGAATTTAAAGGGGTTTATCATTTGCATCGTGATGAGACCATTCTTTATCAGACAGGGCAAGGTCATACCATTCAAGATACACGGATCATTGCGGGTTTAAATAACCCAGAGCTGGATGAAGCGGTAGGCACCTCGTTAGCCGAATTGCTGCGTGAAGAGCTGGAATTGGTTCGAGGTGCATCCAATGAATTCGATTTAGAGCTGTTTATACAAGGTGAATTAACCCCCGTTTACTTTGGTACTGCATTAGGCAACTTTGGGGTTGACCACATGCTTGATGGGTTGACAGAGTGGGCACCGGCACCGCAGCCACGAGCAACGGATTTGCGTGATGTGCATGCAACGGAAGAAAAATTCACCGGTTTTGTTTTTAAAATTCAAGCGAATATGGACCCTAAGCATCGCGATCGGATTGCTTTTATGCGGATTTGCTCTGGCAAGTACAGCAAAGGGATGAAAATGCGCCATGCTCGCATTGGCAAAGATCTCACTATTTCGGATGCCGTTACCTTTATGGCTGGGGATCGTAGCCACGCGGAAGAAGCTTATCCTGGCGATATCATTGGGCTGCATAACCACGGTACCATTCAAATTGGGGATACTTTTAGCCAAGGTGAAGTGCTGAAATTTACCGGCATTCCAAACTTTGCCCCTGAGTTATTCCGTCGCATTCGCTTGCGAGACCCACTCAAGCAGAAACAACTCTTAAAAGGCTTGGTGCAGTTATCTGAAGAAGGGGCTGTACAGGTATTCCGGCCGCTGGATAACAATGATCTTATCGTTGGTGCGGTGGGAGTTTTGCAGTTTGATGTGGTGGTGGCTCGCTTAAAAAGCGAGTACAAAGTTGAGGCCATTTACGAGCCTGTTAGTGTTTCTACCGCTCGCTGGGTGGAATGCGATGACGTTAAAAAATTAGATGAGTTTCGTCGTAAGGTTTCCAATAACTTGGCATTAGATGGCGGCGATAACTTAACCTACATTGCTCCTACTATGGTTAACTTGAATTTGGCGATGGAGCGCTACCCTGAAGTGCGTTTCCGCCAAACCCGAGAGCATTAAGCGCCACTAAATCCGCTAAAATAAATAGCATGATCTTGCCTTAATGATCGCCATATAAGGTAAGGCACTTTAATAGGGCAGCATTGAGCTGCCCTTATTTTATGTAAGGGAGCCAATATGATTGATAGCCACTGCCATCTGAACTTGCCCCCTTTGCACACCAATCTTGAAGGCGTGCTGGCGGCCGCTGAAGCCGTCGGAGTGCATCATTTTTTTGTGCCGGCCATTCAACGGGCCTGTTGGCCACAGTTACGAATTTTGAATCAATGGCCGCAATTATCTGTGGCCATTGGGCTACACCCTTGCTTTGCCCATAATGTTGAGGCTGATTTAGCGGCGATGACAACGCAATTGAGCCAGCCGCACCCTTTTGTGGCCATTGGTGAATGTGGCCTTGATGGCGTAGCTGGCCAATTACCCATGCCGGAGCAACAAGCGTTGTGTGCTGCCCAGCTGCAATTGGCGATTGAGCATCATTTACCCGTGTTATTGCATGTTCGGCAAGCGCATAATGAATTATTGCAACTGTTAAAGCGGCATCCGTTGCCTGCAGGAGGCATCGTACATGGATTTAGTGGCAGCATTGAATTGGCGCGCCAGTATGTTCGACATGGATTATTACTTGGGATCGGCGGCGTTTGTACTTATCCCCGAGCCCGAAAAACTCAGATCACGGTGTCACAATTGCCTTTATCGGCTTTGGTGTTTGAAACAGATAGCCCCGATATGCCGCCTTTAGGCTTTCAAGGGCAGCCTAATCAGCCAAAGCGTTTGCCTGCGATTATCAAACACGTCGCTCAATTACGTCAGCAGAGCATGGGATCTTTGGTGGCGGCTCAGCGGCAAAACCTAAGAGCGTTATTTCCTCATTTAGTGGCTGAATGAGGGACGGCTTACCACGAAATTGGTGTTTTCAGTACTGTGATAAAGAGAAACGTTAAATTAAAGAACTTTGTGAGGATTTCTCCACTTCTTCAAACAGAATCTAATCTTGCTGCTATGGTTATAAAGGCTTAATAAACAGCAAGGTGACGATATTTTTAGTGTCTCTTGCCGGATGCATTTGAAGCAGCATGGTGGCTGACGACTAATGAATATCGTGATGAGTTTGGTGGGGATAGTGGTATTGTTAGGGATTGCCTTTATCCTATGCAATAACCGCCGAGCCATCAATTGGCGTACTGTTATGGGCGCTTTAGCCATTCAATCTTTATTGGGTTGTTTTGTGCTTTATTTACCCATTGGGCAGGAGATTTTAGGCAGTATTTCGGCAGGTGTTTCATCGGTCATCAGCTATGCAAATAATGGCATTGCCTTTCTCTTTGGGGATGCAGCTCGATTTAAACTGGGTTTTATTTTCGCAATTAATGTATTACCTATTATTATTTTCTTCTCATCATTCATTGCGGTGCTTTATTACCTTGGGATCATGAAGTGGATTATTCGCTTGATAGGCGGCTTGTTACAACGATTGCTCGGTGTTTCACGTCCAGAGGCTATGTCTGCGACTGCAAATATTTTTGTTGGATTTACAGAAGCACCATTAGTCGTTCGTCCCTTTATTGCCACAATGAGCAAATCAGAACTATTTACCATAATGACCAGTGGGTTAGCTTCGGTGGCAGGCTCAGTGTTGGCGGGCTATGCAGGACTCGGCATTAAAATTGAATATTTAATTGCCGCTTCTTTTATGGCCGCACCGGGTGGTATTTTAATGTCAAAATTAATGTATCCCGAAACGGAAACCACAAAGCAAGACATAACCGACTTAGCTGCGGAAACCGATAAGCCCACTAATGTGCTAGATGCCGCGGCAACCGGTGCCTCATCCGGCTTACAGCTGGCCTTAAATGTAGGGGCAATGTTGTTGGCATTTATTGGTTTAATTGCCTTAATAAACGGCATTATTGGCTGGGTGGGCGGTTTGGCTGGGATCGATGATTTAACGCTTGAGATGTTATTGGGCATTATTCTACAACCATTGGCTTTTATTATTGGAGTCCCTTGGCAAGAAGCTTCGGTTGCCGGTTCATTTATTGGTCAGAAAATCGTTGTTAATGAATTCGTCGCCTACGTTAATTTTGCACCTTATATTACTGGTGAGATGCTTATTGATGGCGCTCCGATGTCTATTCGTACTCAGGCCATTATTTCATTTGCACTTTGTGGTTTTGCAAATTTAAGTTCTATTGCCATTTTATTAGGTGGGTTGGGTGCTCTTGCTCCCAATAGGCGCCATGAATTAGCTCAGTTAGGTATTCGTGCTGTTATTGCTGGAACGTTATCTAATTTAATGAGTGCAACACTAGCAGGATTATTTATTGCGCTGTAATTATTTGGCGTTGTTAGCAAAAGGATGGTTTATGGTCCGTAACATAAAATACACATGTAAACACCTACTGGCTTTTTTTATCTGGTCATTAATGTTTGTTGTGCCCGCTTCGGCAGAGTACATGTATGGATTTGCCGATGTAAATATTAACTGGCTTGATTGGAGTAAGCGTACAGAAAGAAACTCTGACGGTTTTAAAGAAGATTTTTATTACCTTGAATTAGAAGGTGGAGCTGGCTTTGATTGGGGCGAGCTCTATATGTTTTTTGATAGTGAAAATACATTTAATGGCAATGATACAAGAGGCAGTAACAGTAATACTTTTAAAGGAAATAATAGTTTTAGGATCGCTTCTAAAATAGCAGTTGGATATAACTTGAAATACAATCTTCAGGCCTATGCCCAAAATTATTATGTAATGGGGTCTGGTTTTTATGACAGTATGACAGTGATGGGGCTTAGATATAATTTTTTTACCGACACTGGCTTTTGGGCAAAACCTTTTTTGGGCATTAACTATACTCGTAATGACACTTGGTCGGGTATTAATGGTGGCACCTTAGGCTGGGTTTTTGGTTACGATTTTATTGCATGGGAACAGCCATTTTCGCTATCAAACTGGAATGAAATGGAGTTTGGTAGAAGCAACGATTACAGCGGCAGCGGGCCAAATCGTCGATCTTTTGGGCTAAATGGCGCTTTAGCTCTTTGGTGGCATTTGCCACAAAGCCCATTAACGGTAGGGGTGCAATATCGTTATTTTGAAAATAAATTAGCCCAAGATGGCTACGGTGAAGGGGTGATTTATACCATTAAATATAACTTTTGATTTTAGCATAAGGCCTTATACCAGCAACCAATGTGGCGTTGTTTGGTGTTTAGAGTGTTGGAGAATAAGCTGTACGTTAGCCCTACATTAGGGGCTTAACCATAATCATCACGTATTATATCTATCTACACATCGCTTTTTATCGCCATTGCTACAGTATAAATTTCAAACAAGCCAAGCTCTCACAAAAGTGCACACTAAGGTGCATCTCAAACCAAAAAAGCACAAGCCTTTCCCTGTTTTTGTTACCTTTTGTGACACCCGTCACTCCCCTGGGACAAATATTAACAGTCGAATTTGTATTTAACTGCCTTGGGCATACAATGCGGCCTGCGCTTAAGGCGCCCTCCTTATTTACTGATGTTCATTACTGTTAAGTGGTCTGATAATGAAAAAACTGCTCACTGGCGCAGCGCTTGCTGCATTGTCTACAGGTGCTCTGGCTGCCGATTACACTGACGGCAATATTCATAAGAATGATTATTCGTGGACACAATTTAATTTGATGCTTGCTGTGGATGAGCACCCTGGCGGTAATGGTCATCACGATTACATGAGTATGGAGTTTGGCGGGCGTTCAGGCATTTTCGATCTTTTTGGCTATGTGGATGTCTTTAACTTAAGCAACCGCAGTGATCAAGATTCTGCTGAAAAGCTGTTTATGAAGTTTGCACCGCGCGTTTCTTTGGATGCTTTACTCAGTCAAGACTTTTCCATGGGGCCGATTCAAGAAGTTTATTTGGCGAGCCAAATGTCGTGGGGCGGTGGTCACATTGGTCACTCTGTTAACAACGCCTTAGTGGGGTTAGGCTCGGATGTGATGGTGCCTTGGCTCGGTAAAACCGGTGTGAACGTGTACGCTTTATACGACATCAATGCTAAGCAATGGGACGGTTATCAATTATCAGTAAATTGGTTTAAGCCGCTGCACTTTTTTGCCAATAACTCTTTTGTGAGTTTTCAAGGGTACGTTGAATACCAGTGGGGCATTGATGATCATGTTAAAGCGCTGAAAAATGATAATGGTGGAAACATCTTTACAGGTTTGTACTGGCATTCTGAGCGTTATGCGGTTGGCTATGGTTTGAAAGGCTATAAAGACGTTTATGGTTTACGTGACGGTGGGCTGGCGGGCAATACCACCGGTTTTGGTCATTACTTTGCCGTAAGCTACAAATTTTAATTCCTTACGATAAAAACAACAAAGCCACCAATGGGTGGCTTTGTTGTTTTTAGTTTTCCTAACTTACTGCAATTTCATTCTTTTCTACATAAGTTCTTGGGTAAAAACGCATTCAATGCTGTAACCATTTGAAATCACTTCATTCTAGCTATCCCATTTTGAATGGGTATTTGTTAGGATTGCAGCGTTTTTTAATGAAAACGGACCTTTCATTACACTGGACGCTTTATTGACATCCATGTGGCCATCGGACTCTCGGAAGTGAGTCAAATTCACGGTTCTATAGTGCTGGTGAATACCGCTTAATATGGTGGTTTGCGCCCTTAAAGAGCCGCTGACTTTATATCTATACTGCTATCTAATACTTGAACACAGCGGAGTATCTATTATGAGCGATTTTCAGCAAGCGGCTCAACGCGCCTTATCTTTGATGGATTTAACCACCTTAAATGATGACGACACCGACCAAAAGGTGATCGATCTTTGTCATCAAGCGCAATCGCCAGCAGGCCACACTGCCGCTATTTGCATCTACCCACGCTTTATCCCGATTGCCCGTAAAACGCTTCGTGAGATCGGTGCCGACGCGGTGCGGATCGCAACCGTCACTAATTTCCCACACGGCAACGACGACATTGAAATTGCGGTTGCGGAAACTAAAGCGGCGGTTGCTTATGGTGCTGATGAGGCGGACGTGGTTTTCCCATACCGTGCGTTAATGGCGGGTAATGAGCAGATCGGCTTTGATTTGGTTAAAGCTTGTAAAGCCGCCTGTGGCGAACATGTACTGCTGAAAGTGATTATTGAAAGTGGTGAGTTGAAAACCGATGCGTTGATCCGCAAGGCTTCAGAGCTGTCGATTGATGCCGGAGCAGACTTTATTAAAACCTCAACCGGTAAAGTGCCAGTGAACGCGACTATTGAAGCGGCGCGTTTGATGATGACGGTAATTAAAGAGAAGAACACCGCGGTAGGTTTTAAGCCGGCAGGTGGTGTACGAGATGCAGAACAAGCGGCTTTATTCTTAGATACCGCTGCAGAAATTTTAGGCCAAGACTGGGTCAGCCCACGTACTTTCCGCTTTGGTGCCTCAAGCTTGCTCACCAATCTGTTGGCAACGCTTGGGCACAATGCTGCTCCTGCTGAGTCTCAGGGCTACTAAGGCCAATATCAGTTGGAGGGCAAACGATGTTTTTAGCTCAGGATATTATCCGAAAAAAGCGTGATGGCTTGGCACTGAGTGCTAATGAAATTAAATTTTTCACTCAAGGTATTGCTAACGGCACCATCAGCGAAGGGCAGATCGCCGCTTTTGCTATGGCGGTTTTCTTTAATGATATGACCATGCCGGAACGCATTGCGCTGACTGAAGGCACACGAGATTCCGGTATGGTGCTTGATTGGCGCCCATATGATTTTGGTGGGCCGATTTTGGATAAGCATTCTACCGGTGGTGTGGGAGACTGCGTGTCATTGATGTTAGGCCCAATGATCGCGGCATGTGGCGCTTATGTTCCGATGATATCGGGGCGTGGTTTAGGCCATACTGGCGGCACCTTGGACAAACTAGAGTCCATCCCTGGCTATAACATCGAACCGGACAACAACACCCTAGCTCACGTAGTTGGTCAGGTTGGGGTGGCCATTATCGGCCAAACTGGCGATTTAGCACCGGCGGATAAACGCCTCTATGCCACGCGTGATGTTACTGCAACCGTCGATTCCATTGCGTTGATCACCGCTTCCATCCTAGGGAAAAAGCTGGCTGCTGGGCTGGATGCTTTGGTCATGGATGTAAAAGTAGGCAGTGGTGCTTTTATGCCAACCTACGAAAGCGCCAAAGCGTTAGCGCAGAGCATTACTGGAGTAGCGAATGGCGCCGGCGTGGCGACTTCCGCGCTCCTAACAGACATGAATCAAGTGCTGGCCTCCAGTGCCGGTAATGCGGTGGAGATCCGTGAAGTGGTGCGTTACCTAACCGGTGGGTATCGTAATTCGCGGCTGCATGAAATTACCATGGCTCAAGCGGCAGAATTGCTGCAATTAGGCAAACTGGCCAGCGGCGTTGATGATGCTTACCAGCAGTTGGAACGTGTGTTAGCGAATGGCGCTGCCGCTGAGCGATTTGAGCGCATGGTTGCCGCCTTGGGGGGGCCGACGGATTTCCTTGCTCGCAGTGATCATTACCTACCGACTGCAGCGGTTGTAAAACCGGTATTTGCTGAGCAAAGCGGTTTCGTTCAAGCGATGAATGGCACCGCGATTGGTATGGCGGTTGTGGGTTTAGGTGGTGGCCGTCGTGTGGCGACAGACTGCATTGATCACAGCGTTGGTTTTGATCAAGTCGCGGCCATCGGCACCGCTGTTGATTCGCAGACCCCTATCGCCATGCTGCATGCGCGCGATGAAGCGTCTTGGCAGCAAGCCGCAGCAGAGTTGCAAGCCGCGGTTCAAGTTGGCTCAGAGATGCCGGCGGCTACCCAACAGGTTTACGAAGTTATTCGTGCTTAAATCTCGATAAGCAAAAGGAGCAATTCATGGCTCGTGCAATTATTTTAATGATGGATTCGTTTGGCGTTGGTGCTACTGCGGATGCCGAAAAATTTGGTGATGTAGGGGCCGATACGTTTGGCCATATCGCGGAATATTGCGCCCAAGGAAAGGCAGAAATTGGGCGCAGTGGTCCTTTATCCTTGCCTCATTTAAGCCAATTAGGGCTGGCTCATCTGGCGTTTGAAAGCACTGGTGTTGTACCGGCGGGTTTTGCGTTGGATCAGACGCCTACGGCAGCATTTGGTTTTGCAGCCGAGCTTTCTTCCGGCAAAGACACCCCAAGTGGCCATTGGGAAATGGCTGGCGTACCCGTATTGTATGATTGGGGTTATTTTTCAGATTTGGAAAACAGCTTTCCTAAAGAACTCACCGATAAAATCTTGGCTCGTGCTGGATTAAGTGGCTTCTTAGGCAACTGTCACGCATCGGGTACCAGTATTTTAGAGTGTTTAGGAGAGGAGCATGTGCGCTCTGGTTTGCCTATTTTCTATACCTCTGCTGATAGCGTGTTTCAAATTGCCTGTCACGAAGAGAGCTTTGGTTTAGACAAGTTATATGAGCTGTGTGCGATTGCCCGTGAAGAGCTGGAGCCATATAACATTGGCCGCGTGATTGCGCGTCCTTTTGTTGGCAGTTGTGCTGCGGATTTCGCGCGTACTGGGAACCGTAAAGATTACGCGGTTGAGCCACCTGCGCCAACGTTGTTGGATAAATTGGCCGAAGCCGGTGGCGAGGTGATCTCAATTGGCAAAATTGCAGACATTTATGCGCACCGTGGCATCACCCAAAAAGTGAAAGCAACCGGCTTGGATCAATTGTGGGATGCGACGCTCCGTGCATTAGAAACCGCGCCAGAGCGCAGTTTGGTGTTTACCAATTTTGTCGACTTTGATTCCTCTTATGGGCATCGCCGCGACATTAATGGCTATGCGAAAGCGCTGGAATACTTCGATTCTCGATTGCCAGAATTTATGGCGTTGTTGCAAGAAGACGACGTTGTGATCATCACCGCTGATCATGGCTGTGATCCAACTTGGGCGGGCACGGATCACACCCGCGAACACGTACCTGTTATCGCCTTTGGCCCTAAGGTTAAAGCGGGATCATTAGGTTTGCGTGACACCTTTGCTGATATTGGCCAATCGCTGGCAAGCCATTTGCGCTTGGCGCCGCTTGGTTATGGTAAATCTTTTTTATAAATAAATAGACTTGGAGTCTGAGTTTATGGCTACTGCTCATATTAATGCTGCCGCTGGTGCGTTTGCTGAAACTGTACTATTCCCTGGCGATCCATTGCGTGCTAAATACATTGCTGAAACCTTTTTAGAAGACGCAGTACTGGTAACCGATGTGCGTAACATGCTGGGTTATACCGGCACTTACAAAGGCAAAAAAGTATCTGTCATGGGCTCTGGCATGGGGATCCCATCGTGCTCCATTTACGCGAAAGAGTTGATCACCGAATATGGTGTGAAAAACCTGATTCGTGTGGGTAGCTGTGGCGCAATTTCAACCGACGTGAAAGTACGCGACGTGTTAATTGGTATGGGTGCTTGTACCGATTCTGGCGTAAACCGTACGCGTTTTAAAGGCCATGATTTTGCTGCTATCGCAGACTATAATTTGCTGGCTAACGTGGTAAAAGCCGCTGAAAACGCCAATATTCCAGTACGAGTGGGTAACTTATTCTCCGCTGATCTGTTCTACACACCAGACGCTGAAATGTTTGATGTAATGGAAAAAATGAACGTATTGGGTGTGGAAATGGAAGCCGCCGGTTTGTACGGTGTTGCTGCTGAATACGGCGCGAATGCACTGTGTGTGGTAACCGTATCTGATCACATCCGCACTGGTGAAGCCACCACTTCGGATGAGCGTCAAAGCAGCTTTAGCGACATGATCGTAATGACCTTAGATTCATTGCTGTAAAGCATGAGCTAAACAAAAGGCTGCCGAGTTTATGCTCGGCAGCCTTTTTTATTGCCCGCTTCTTGAGACAGAAAAAATTACTTACTGCTGAAGATCCGAGCGCACATAAAGCCTATCATAACCGCACTGGCGAGCAGCGGTAGCTGGTACTGCAACAGCCGTTGAAAGTTGAGCCAGTTTTCTCTTTGTACCACCTGTGCGTTGATCCGCAGCCGCAGATAACCAAGCGATTCCCCTTGTTGCTGCACCATGATGGTGTAAGGCGTAAAGTGGTTGAGTGCTTGCTCTAGTTGCGCGGCTTGAGGTAATTGTGAGGGGCCAAACAGACTTTGGGCATCCGCCATTTTGGCGCCATGATAATTAAATACGGTGGCGCTGATCACTTCAGGCTGCGTACTCAAATGATCAACCACCCATTGTAAAGCTTCTGTATCATCACTGCGCAGAGCGGCCGCCGCGCTGTGTGCCGACTGTTGCAATAACCGCTCAATGCTGCTGTTTTGTTGGCTATCTAATAGCGCAATCACTTGATGTTGTTGGCGTTGCCAAGTATCTACGGCAATGGTAATAAAGGCAGCAATGAACAGCAGCTGTAATAGTCGTACCGCATGTTGTGAGGGAAGGCGTGTCAGCAATGTCATAACGTTACCAATAATTTTTGGGTCTTATAATATGCCCACATTGCAAATACAAGGAATTCAGTTATGTCGGTTGCATTCAGTCAAACTCAGCCATGGCCACAGGCGCAAGCCGTAACGGCATTGATTGGGCAAAATTTAGCGAGCTTAAAAAGCTTAAGTCGTGCACCCGAAGCGGCGCCTATTTGGGAAGGCACCGTGGTTGGCACCACGTTGGAACGCCAAGTTTGGTTACAACCGCCAAGCGTCATGCATCAGAATAGCGCTGAGTTGCAGAGCGCCGAATGGTTAACATTGCCACCGCAACTGCCTCAATTGAGCGTACCGGGCATTTTGTTGATGGACATGGACTCCACTGCCATTCAAATCGAATGCATTGATGAAATTGCCCGTCGAGGCGGCATTTATCAGCAGGTGGCCGAGGTGACGGAGCAGGCCATGCAAGGGCAGCTTGATTTTCGTGAGGCGCTTACGCAGCGGGTTGCGTTATTAGCGGGGATCCCCGCAACCGTCTTAACCGAGATTGCTGCTGAGTTACCTTTAATGCCAGGGCTGATTTCATTATGTCAGCAGTTGCAACGTCATGGTTGGGTGTTGGCTATTGCATCCGGTGGGTTTATGGCCATTGCATCGGTGCTCGCTGCGCAATTGGGCATTGATCATTACTATGCCAATGAATTGGAGGTGATTGATGGCCATTTGAGTGGGCGGGTGCTTGGGCCGATAGTCGATGCTTCTCGCAAAGCCGAGATTTTGGCCGAATTAGGCGCGTTGCATCAGATCCCACAGAGCCAGTGGGTGGCAGTAGGGGATGGAGCAAATGATTTACCGATGCTTGCTGCCGCACAATTAGGCATTGGCTTTCATGCCAAACTCACGGTGGCTGAACAGGCTGATGTGGCGATCCATCGGCTCGGTTTGGATACCATTTTAGGCTGTTTACGGCCATAAATGAAAAGAGGGCGTTCAATTTGAACCCCCTCTTTGGCCATTGCACTAAGCGCCATTAAAAATGGGTTGTGGTGAGCGATTCAAGGTTTAAGCGGCATAATAATTCGGTACTGAAATCTTCAAAATACCCAATAGCCGCCACTTGCTTGAGCATCAATTCCAATTGACGTGTGCGGTGTGATGCTTGGCCGTTAAGCGTCAGTAAGTCGTAACGCAGCTGGTCGATATCCGGTTTTCCAGATTTATAAAAAGACACTTGTAACCCTAAAAAGCGCCGTTGTGCCAAGGCTTTTAGTACAAATGGGCGTAATTCTGCTTGCTCGGTATTATCGATTAATAGGATGTTTGCTGGTAGCTCTGCAGTTGGCAACGCGATGGCCAAACGCAATTGTATCGGCTCTGCCATAGTCAGCTTACGCAGTGTTGGCATCACTTTATTGATGATGGGGTGCTGCATGAGCCAGGAGAGATCTGCTGGGTTATCGCTATTTGGGTTAAGTTTGCTTAATAACGGCTGTTTGAGATCACTGCAACCCAGTAAGTTTGCTTGGTATTCAGCGTGATGTTTATGAACAAAAAACGCCAATGAGGGCAGTCGTGGTAACGTAATGTTTTTAATGGTCTCACCTAATTGGCGGTGGTGAGCGCTGTTACTGCTTTGGGTAATATCACCGCTGCGCTCTTCGAGCAATTGACCGATAAATTGCAGCCCTTTGTGGAAAACCCCAGTGACGCTTTGTAAGCGCAAAATGGTTTTATCTGGATTGATGCCGACTACTTCATACGGAATGCCCGCCAGTTTGACTTTATTGGCCAATTGCTGAAGCTGTGGGTATTCCAGCTCGATAATCTGACCAATAAAAAACGAGTGTGGCCCCTCAAATGCCACTTTTACCCCATGGGCTGAGAGGTTGACGGTTTGCCCCTCTTGAACAGTCATAAAGCCTTTTTTGATGCGTACGGTCGTGCGCAAATTAAAACGTGGCTCACGGCGAAGATCGGAGTACACTGATGCCAAGGTGCTAATTGTGGGGTGGTTGTTACGCACCATCCCAAATTGACGCAAGGTATTGAGATCTTCACCGGCAGCACGTTGTTGATACACCGCAGGATCACAAGGCAGTGGCTGAACAATGGCTAAGAGGTTCAAGGCGTTTAATTGCTGGCGTACAAGTGGTTCAAATTTGGTGCCTTGCAGTGGGTTATACATCGCCCCCCGCATATCGCTGTCTGTAATATCAAAACAGGCCAATTGGAAAACGCGGAAGCTTTCTTGTTTTGAGGCAAAATTCAAAAAGGCATTCATCAACCCTGTGCGCATTAATTCAGCGAGTGTGGCACTAAAAAAGAGTTTTTGCTGGCCTTACTGAATATGAAATGCATAGAGCAGCCCATGAGTACTGTTTTGCGGCTCAAGGCGCAATGCTTGCAAACGTTTAAAGGAGAGTGCCTCTGGTAATTGGCTGATGCTGTGCTCATTTTGCCAATAGAGGTGATGCACTTGGTTGTGTTGTGTTTGAATGGCAATTAAGGGTTTGAGCGTTTGTTGCTGCAGTTGAAAGCCCAAGCTAATAAGCTCTAGATTGGGCAGCATTAAGCGTTCGTAGCAGCGGCTACGAATGGTGCCATATAAGTGGTTAAGTTCTGGTGTTGTACGTAGTGAGTTTGCTTGTAATACTTGAGTTAACTCGGTGTCTTGAGCTTCGTTTGCGTTAACACGCTGTAGCCGAACATACTGATAACCACGACGAGTATTTACGTCAATAATTTGGTATTTCAAGCCACTACTCAGGTTTGGCACTAAAAATTCGTGGCTTAAATCCGTAAAGCTAATGAATACAGGGTGCTCAGCCGCTAGGTGAACATCTTTATCAAGACGGATTTTACAACCACCGATAGAGAGATCGAGGGTTAACCCTTCGTGCTTCTGATTGGCGTTTTGCCAAATGTTCACTTGCGTAGTAAAGGTGCTACGCAGCTCTTTACGCATAACATAGTGGCCGAGCGCTAACATCTCCATGTGGCCAAGTAGCAGCGTTTTTTCATCCATATCGAGCCCTGGCTGTAAGCCCTGTGGCCGTCGCATGTTCTCCAATAACTCTTCCACAGCACCCACGGTAAGGCGGTTATTATAAGGTTCCATTAACTCCAACAACTGCCGTTGCAGCGGGCGGGTTAGGTGATGGGTAACCCCCCCTAACTCCACCTCTTCGCAATGGCCATTAATGCGGTCTCGCATATCCAAACTTTGGGTGCTGGTTTGGTTTAAGCGATAAAGCTCCATCTTCAGCATGTACCGCTCAGAGTGCGGAATATCTTGGGTAAGTAGCTCGAAATGGCTAGTAAAATCCGATAAATGTAGAAGAGGCTTTAGCTGATTGATGAGCGCTTGATGCTTTGCCATTGGGATGTCTAACTCAGTTGATGTCTTACTAAAAATGGAATTGCCACCGTGGCTGATAGCCGGAGTAAGCGGGGCCACGATTGACGTTGAACGTTTTTGCATTCAATGAGGGCATTTGTTATTAGCTTCGAAGATTAATCGATAGTATTGACCAATCACTGGATCGCTTATCGCAGCTTGTTATAGTGCATCATCTTATCTTATGTAAGCGATAAAATATCTAATGGCGAAAGCAAAATCCGCGTATGTCTGTACCGATTGTGGTGCAGATCACCCTCGTTGGCAGGGGCAGTGTAATGCGTGTCACAGCTGGAACACCCTAACGGAAGTACGCTTGGGAGCGGGGAAGGCCAGCCGAAACAATGACCGATTTAGTGGCTATGCTGGCAGTGCTGAAGGCCAAGTTCAAACGCTCAGTGAAATTGATTTAAGTGAGTTACCACGCTTTGCCAGTGGTTACTCTGAGTTGGATCGCGTACTAGGTGGCGGCATCGTACCCGGCTCGGCCATTTTAATTGGTGGCAGCCCTGGCGCGGGCAAATCAACCTTGCTTTTGCAAGTTATGTGTCAATTATCTCAGCAGATGGGCGCTTTGTATGTAACGGGGGAAGAGTCTTTACAACAGGTTGCGATGCGAGCTAATCGGTTAGGCTTGCCGAACGATAAACTTAAAATGCTCTCAGAAACATCCGTTGAACAAATTTGCGTCATTGCCGAGCGGGAAAAACCGGCCATTATGGTTATCGACTCGATTCAAGTGATGCATATGGCGGATGTTCAATCTGCCCCAGGCAGTGTGGCACAGGTGCGAGAAAGTGCGGCTTATTTAACGCGTTTTGCCAAGCAAAATAACGTGGCTATTTTTATGGTTGGCCATGTGACCAAAGATGGCACCTTAGCGGGCCCCAAAGTGTTGGAACACTGTATTGATTGCTCCATTTTACTGGATGGTAATACCGACAGCCGTTATCGCACCATGCGTAGCCATAAAAACCGTTTTGGGGCGGTGAATGAATTGGGTGTGTTTGCCATGACGGCGCAAGGGCTTAAAGAGGTTGCTAACCCCTCTGCCATTTTTTTGTCTCGTGGTGAGGAGCAAGCACCGGGTTCTGTGGTGATGGTGATCTGGGAAGGTACACGGCCGCTGTTAGTGGAATTACAAGCCTTGGTTGATCATAGTGCATTAGGAAATCCGCGGCGCATTGCGGTTGGCTTAGAGCAGAATCGATTAGCTATGTTGTTGGCGGTATTGCATCGGCACGGTGGCTTGATGATGTCCGATCAAGATGTCTATGCCAACGTGGTCGGTGGGGTGAAGGTTACGGAAACCAGTGCCGATTTGGCGTTACTGGTTTCAATGGTGTCCAGTTTTCGTGATCATACTTTGCCAAGAGAGCTGGTTGTTTTTGGTGAGGTGGGTTTATCTGGAGAAATTAGACCCGTCAACAATGGGTTGGAGCGTTTAAATGAAGCGGCTAAACATGGCTTCACGAAAGCCATTGTGCCGAAAGGTAATGCGCCAAGGCAGCCAATTTCAGGGTTGGAAGTGATAGCGGTAAGCAAGCTGGCGGATGCCTTAGAGGCAATTTGAGATGGCGAATGCGCCATCTTTGCATCTGTTCTTATATTGCTGTGCTTTGTTTGAACTCAAACCGGACAAATAACCCTCGCATTAATTAATATAAAGTGGTTGTTATTGTTTTGAAATTTGATTGCATTGCAACCAATTCAGCGTCAACATACCTCAATAAACACGCGTGACTTATTGCGACTTCTGTTTTTGTTTATTCGGCTGTTTAATAAGCTTTTTTAGTTTTTACCGTATGCTTTTAGTATTAATAGGATGCGAAATAATCATTTGATCTTTTATTGTAATGACTGTGGTGTATAAATCTGTTTGTTTTTCTGAATCTTGATTGATTGTATTTTATTTTTGTTAATAAAGTTGCAACAAATGGTCGGTAAATGGCCTTTAATACTGCATTAAGCAGGCGTGTAAGAAGTAAAGGCAATCTGCAATGTTATTGATGGAATTCGTGGCTGCGTTAGTGTGGACGTTTGTGATTTCATATTTAGCGGTACGAGTCGCTAAGCCAGTTGCACATCGCACAGGGCTGGTAGATAAACCCAGTGACCGCAAACAACATCACGGTGCGGTTCCCCTGGTTGGGGGGATTGCAATATTTATTGGTGTGGTGAGCGCAGTTGCTATTTTTTTACCGAAGAATCAATTGCTCAATCTATATTTATTGTCCTCTTCGCTTATTTTGATGCTGGGTGTATTAGATGATAAGCATGACCTAAAAGTCTCTTACCGGTTGGTAGCGCAGTCTGTGGCCGCTGGGATTATGATTTTCGGTGCTGGGCTGTATATTAAATCGTTTGGCATGTTGTTTGGTGGACAAGAATTAACCTTGGGTTTTGCTGGGATCTTAGTCACGCTCTTAGCGGTGCTTGGTGCCATTAATGCCTTTAATATGGTGGATGGCATTGATGGTTTGGCGGGCTCTTTAAGCATTGTTACGTTTTTGGGGTTGGCAACTCTGTTTGCGTTAAATGGCAATGTTGCTTGGGTATTACCACTGCTTTTTGTTGCGGCGATCTGTGCTTATTTAACCTTTAATTTGGGGTGGCCGAATCGTAACGCGAACAAAATCTTTATGGGGGATGCCGGCTCCATGCTCATTGGGCTAACGGTTGTTTGGCTGCTGGTCTACGGTTCGCAGGGGGAAGTTCCGGCGTTTCGCCCTATTGCGGCATTATGGTTAATTGCATTGCCGTTAATGGATATGGCGGCCATTATGTTGCGTCGTTTTTGCAAAGGACAAAGTCCTTTTCAGCCAGATCGAGATCACTTGCACCACATCTGCTTACGGGCTGGGCTGTCTTCGGCGCAATCCTTAGCTGTCATTACCATCATTGGGTTTATTTTGGTGGCTATTGGGGTCTATGCCGAATACGCAGGCTGGCCGGAGTGGCTGATGTTTGTCTGCTTTTTCATGCTTTTTTTGGTTTATTGTGTGTTATTGCAACACATCTGGCGGTTAGTGGCATTTATTCGAGAGCGTCATCCTCCTACGGCATATTAAAGAAGCGTCTGATTTAAGAAAAATAATCGGCCTAAATACACTATAACTAGAGCATTGGATCGCGCTTAGGATGAGCGAGGAGCATGCCATGGCGACCGTGTTAGTAACAGGCGGTGCAGGTTATATTGGCAGTCATACTACAGTGGCATTATTGGCGGCGGGGCATCAGGTTGTGGTGCTCGATAATTTATCCAATAGTGCCATGGCTGCCATTCATCGTATTGAACAGATAAGCCAGCAATCGATTGTGTTTTATCGTGGCGATATATTGGATCGAGCTTGCCTTGATTTGGTGTTTGCCAACCACGCAATAGATGCTGTACTCCATTTCGCTGGATTAAAAGCAGTAGCAGAGTCGGTAAGTGATCCACTGCGTTATTTTGATAATAATGTGGTGGGTACCTTAGTCTTATGCCAAGCCATGGCCAAAGCGGGCATTTGGCAATTGGTGTTCTCCTCTTCCGCCACGGTGTATGGCGATCCACAACGCTTACCCATTCAAGAAATTGATCCGGTTGGGGCAACCACCAATGCCTACGGTACCAGTAAGTATTTGGTTGAGCGGATCTTGCAAGATGTACAACAGAGTGATCCTCGTTGGTGCATCACCATTTTGCGTTACTTTAATCCAGTCGGTGCGCACCCCAGCGGCCTGCTAGGAGAGGCCCCAAACACCACACCAAATAATTTAATGCCACTGATAAACCAAGTGGCGCAAGGGCTGCGCCCTTATCTCTCCATCTATGGGAATGATTACCCAACGCTCGATGGCACTGGGATCCGGGATTACATACACGTGCAAGATTTAGCGGCAGGGCACCTGCAAGCACTGCTTACACTTGGGGAACATGCCAAACTTGCTTATTACAATTTGGGCACTGGCGTTGGTTATAGTGTTTTAGAGGTGATTGAAGCGTTTGAGCGTTGTTCGAATCAACCTGTTCCTTATGTCTTGGCGCCGCGACGAATTGGCGATGTTGCCAGTTGTTTTGCGGATGCCGAACTGGCTCAACGAGAGCTAGGGTGGTCTGCAAAACATGGATTAGAAGAGATGCTCAGAGACAGCTGGCGCTGGCAACAAGCCAACCCCAATGGGTATGACGACGTCAATTAATCGGAATTTAGGCCAAGGCAGTAGCGAAGTGGCTCAGCTGATCTACCCTTGAATGAGTCTGGTATCGAACTTCTGTCTTACATTTAGGAGCTAAATTGTGCCGAAAAAAAGTGAGAAAGGAAAAAAGAAGCCTTTAAAAATTGCACCAGCAATGGCCACCCCCAGTGCGATCAGTGAACAAGGCTGTAACGACATCAGTGCCAGTTTGAACTTAATTCTGGCGGATGTGTTTGCCCTTTACTTAAAAACCAAAAATTTTCATTGGCATGTCAGTGGCCCTCATTTTCGAGATTATCACCTGATGTTAGATGAGCAAGGAGATGAGCTCTTTGCCATGACCGATCCCATCGCAGAACGGGTACGTAAGCTTGGCGGGCGCACTTTAACCTCTATTGGTGCCATCGCTCATGCCCAACGTGTGCTGGATAATGACGCGCTTTTTGTGGAACCCGGTGACATGCTATCAGAGCTGTGTGGCGATAATAATGATTTGGGCAAACGACTGCGTGGCGCTCATGAGGTGTGTGATGAATATGATGATATTGCTACTGCTAGTTTAATCGAAGAGTGGATTGATCAAGCGGAACGACGAACGTGGTTTTTGTTTGAGTCCAGCCGTAAGCAAGACAGCACGGGCCATTAATAGCAGAGCGGCGACTTCAGGTAAGGTTTGCATCTTTTGTGCTTTGCGGTATAACAGCGCGCTGTTTGATTACTTAAGAGTCGCCTCATGTCTAAATTTTTTTATAAAGGAAAAATTGAGAAAAAGCCTAAACATCAAAGTTTCGGTTACAACACCAAACGTGCCGTAAAATTGGGCACTGAAGAGAAGCCTCTGGCATTACAAGTGGCTACTGAAGCACGTAAAGCAGAAATCGCTGAAGAAATAACTCAAGCAGGTTTGTATGCTACGATCCGTGTTGTTGCGGACCAACCTGAGGTGTTGCAAGCGTGGGAAAGCATGAAGCAAAAACCGATGACCACGACGTTTGATAAAACCCCAGGGCGTAATGATCCATGTTCTTGTGGTAGCGGCCAAAAATTTAAAAAGTGCTGTGCATAATGTAAAAAAGCAGCTTGAATTATCTATTCAAGCTGCTTTTTTATGAACTTATGAATTTTGATGTTTCAGGTTTAACTGCTTAATGTGCGCTTCATCTGTTTCGGCGGTTTCCGGTAAGCGGACAAAGCTTAATCGCCCTAAACCTAAATGCACTTGCTCTAAGCTAATCGGCTCAGCTTGATATTTTTTAAGATAATCAGGAAGATCTTTTAAATAAATGACGTTATCTGGCATGTCCGTTTTAAACGTCGTTTTACCTGAAAATACAATTAAAGAATGAACTTGCTCTTTAGGCACAAAATCAAGGATATTCTCAATTGCTTGAGTGTGTTTGTAATTTTGTCTTAATGGATTTTGGAAAGAATATTGCTTCTTGTTTGGGTATGAAGCAGTCCAATGAGTGTCTTTTTCTTGGCCAAAAATCCATGCATTGTAATCTTTTGATTCAATAACAAAGATCCCTCTTTTTGAGATGAGCACATGGTCGATTTGGGTGGTTGTACCATCTTTTAAAGGAAGTGTTAAATTATTGAGTAAGATCTCTTTTTCACTATCAATCTGAGCCTTTAAGCATTCCACGACTAAATGTTCTTGGCTTTTCTTTTGTGTTTCTTTTGGAAACCTGTCTTTAACTTTATTTTCGAGATTAGGTTTGCTGACATTGGTTGCTTTGTTTTTTTTCTTGTAGCCTAAAAAGAAACCAATGGCAGCAGCTAAAAATATAAAAATAGTTGTCATTTAATTTATTACCAATACAACGGATGTTACAAGTTGAATTCCATTCGATATGTAACATCGCCAATACGAATAGAATGAAATAAATCATTAGCAGTGAATGTGTAATTCATATTCTAGTTTATACTAAATGAGTCAATTATGGTTATGTAACGATGGTGGACATAAATAAATGAGAGCTAGATCAACCTAATAATGGATTTATCTATAAACACATCAATAGTCTATTTATAAATTAACATTTATGGCGTGTTTTATTATTCATGCTGCTTTTTTCAAGTTATGAATATCTCGTTTTTTATTATGGTAATTCACTCAATATGGGCTGAAGTACATGTAGGAAGGTGGCGTCTCCGGCAGGAGTTGAACCTGCGACCTTGTTCTTAGGAGGAACCTGCTCTATCCAACTGAGCTACGGAGACAAAATCGAATAAATAACAATCTATACCAATTCATGAATTCAGCCAATATTGAAATAGATAAATTAATTTAAAACAATGAGATACAGGCCAGTCAATGCGGTAAACATGGGCAAGCATGTTGCTTAGTGGTGTTACATAAAAATTTTTGTTGTTTAGCTTTATTACTGCCTAGGCGCTATTGAACGATTAGGCTGTAGCCTATTATGGCCTCTTTAGTTCAGCAGAGCGCAGCAGTGTTAATACTACTGCGCTTAGGGGTTAGCAGTGGAAGGTGCCGCCGCTTTAATTAAACGAGGTTTGTTGTTGCTGAGCTGGGCGGGAGACCTTATCGTAGAGCTGAACACCATGCACGGCTTGCGGTTGGCTTAAGCGCGCTTGCGCTTGCCATGGGCTGAGCTCGGTAATGGTTAGCGTAGGTGCGCTCATGCCATAGTGTTGATTGAGTTGTAATGTTTCTCCTAACTCTAAGCCGTGGTTGCGTCCGATGTTTAAACTGACTTGATAGCCATTAATGGCGGTGATCTCTCCAGTTAATGGCACACACTGTAATTGGTTATCCAGATCTCGACTGAGCTGTAAGGCTACTTGTTGCAGTTGCTGGCCGTAATCACTTTGCCAAAAATCATCGCTGTATACATTGACTGCTGCGTTGGGCGCGTATGGCCATAAAGTGCGGTGGCGGTAACGTTGTTGCCATATAGGTTGGCCACTTTGATCGAACAATTGTGCACTCAGTGCAAGGGCGCGTTCTCGAGCGGGAGTCTTACGTGACCACAACGATTCTTTATGGGGTAAGTCCACACTCAAATCTTCTAATGTGAGGTTTAAAAGATAGTGGCTGTTGTGGGTACGGGTTATGTGTTGAATGTTCTCTTGTTCTGGGATCGGCAATGAAAATGCCGCCGCAGGGGCAATAAAACTGTGCTGACTTTCGCCGCTTAAGGTATGGCTAATTAAAGTAGTGTAGGACTGGTCGAGTTCGTACAGTTGCCCATCTTGCATATTCTGGCGGTGGGTTACATGTAGCACAGGCAAGCTAACCGCAACTTTGCTTGGGCGCTGCTTGCATTGCTGAGTAATGGGCGCCAGTGCAATCCGTAATCCAAGATAAAGCTGATTGCCATCAAGGGTTTCATACAATTGCTCTACGGATTCAATTTGGCTGCGGCCCCGCCACTGGCTTTGTTCTTGGCTCACAACGCCATTGACGATCGTCTGTTCATTGCTAAACTCGCCACCTTGTTGGTATTGCGCTTGATGAATTGCGTTGTCGTGGGCTCGGCGTCGGGCATCATCAATGTTGCCTTGAACAATAGTGGCTTGGCCTATAACTTCAATTGTTTCAGCAGTAACAGGCAGTGCCGCTAATAAACTTAAACCAAACAGGCTTATCGGTAACTTGGCCATGCGGCTCCCTTGTTATACAAGATAAGTAAAATATTCGTGCTATGAAGCAAATCTCATGCCTAAAGATCCGGCCTGAAGCGCCGATAATAGCGTTAACATCACTAAGTGAATAGAAAGGAAATGACGTGACCAAATTACGATTTTGGGCGGTAGCCTTGTTGTTGCTGTCTGGGTGCAGTTCAACTGTTGTGCCGACACAATGTCAGCTCACGTCACAAGAAAGAGGCAATATGTTGCCGCCTCATGGGCCGCTGAATGCGGTTGTTGATCAAATGGCGTTAGAATTATTGCGTTCACGCGCTATTCCATTGGATAACCGCGTGATGGCGGTAGCAACCCCAGTTGCCGTAACCGATTATCAATACAGTGGCGATCTGGAAAAGCAAGTTGAGCAAGGGCTAATTAATGCGCTTCAGCAGCGTTGTGTGCCGATTGTTGAGATTAATACTCCGCAAATGATCCGCGTAGGGCCTACGGGGAATCAAATGTTGAGCCGTAATGCGGAGCTGTTAGCACGACAAGCAAAAGCCAACGATGTGTTGCTGACCACTGTCAGTCAAACCCCTCAAGGCTTACAGCTTTATGCACGGGTGGTCTCGCTGGAAAATCATTATTTAGTGGCTAGCAGCCAGACAACCATAGCGTGGGCTGAATTGGGGTTAGAGCCTGTGACTGATGGCCCATTGCCATTCCGATTATACCGCCATGCCGATGGTTCTGTGCACGGCTATCAGGAGATCCGATGAAACCTTTATTTTCATCTCTTAACCGCGCTGTCTTGGCGTTATCGCTATTACTGTTAGGCGGTTGCAGCAGTGATCCACAATATTCTTCGGCGGCGCCAACGGTATTTCCGGTATTAACCGCGACCGGCATGGCGCCTTTGTCTTTGCAACCGGGTGAAACAGAGCAAGAAAAGATGCGTCAAGCGATGCGTGTTGCTATTTTGGATGGTTACCGAGAGCTTGCACAGCAGGTGCATGGGGTGCGTTTAACTGGGATGAGTGATGTGGATCAGCAGCAATTGCGCAGCGATTCCTTTAAAAGTTCGGTTACTGGCCTGATCCGTGGTGCTAAAGTCGTGCGTACCTATCCACTAGGAGATACCTATGTCGCCGAGCTGGAGCTGGATTATGAAAAGGTGTGGCAGCTGTACTTACAGCAACCTCGAAGCCAAGCGCCGCAGATAAGCAGTGGTAGCAGTCAACGTACCAGTTACTATTAATTAATGGCTTAGCACCTTTAAGTAAAATGATTGTTGCTATTACATAGTGGCATTGTGAATAGCCAACCTCGATCTTATACGCAATAATGCCTTTACTTGGCGTTGAGGCTTAAAAGATCGAGGTTTTTTTATGTTAAATTCTGAGCGGCGCACCCATTTACAACGATTAGAAGCGGAAAGCATCTATATCATGCGTGAAGTGGTGGCGGAATTTGAGCGGCCAGTGATGCTGTATTCCGTGGGGAAGGATTCCTCGGTATTGCTGCATTTGGCGCGCAAAGCCTTTTATCCCGCAACCTTGCCATTCCCTCTTTTGCATGTGGATACCACATGGAAATTTAAAGAGATGATCTCTTTTCGAGACCGTATGGCACGGCAATATGGTTTTGAACTACTCGTACATCAAAACCCAGAAGGCATCGCTAAAAACATCAACCCTTTTGAGCATGGCAGTGGCGTACATACCGACATTATGAAAACCCAAGGGCTGAAGCAGGCCTTGGATCATTACCGGTTTGATGCGGCCTTTGGCGGTGCACGGCGCGACGAAGAAAAATCCCGAGCTAAAGAGCGTGTGTTTTCATTTCGCGATAAAAATCATCGCTGGGATCCCAAAAATCAACGGCCCGAATTATGGCAACTATTTAATAGCCGTACCCACCTGAATGAGTCTATCCGCGTTTTTCCTTTATCCAATTGGACGGAACTGGATATTTGGCAGTACATCTATCAAGAACAGATTGAGATCCCCGAACTCTATTTGGCGAAGCCCCGACCTGTAGTTGAGCGTAACGGCAGTTTGATCATGGTTGATGATGAGCGCATGCCGTTGCATGACGGTGAGCAGCCCACACTCGAAATGGTGCGTTTTCGTACTCTTGGTTGCTACCCATTAACCGGTGCCGTGCGGTCGCAAGCAACAACATTGCCAGACGTTATTCAAGAAATGTTGTTAACCAAAACATCTGAGCGCCAGGGGCGTGTTATTGATCACGACAGTGCTGGCTCCATGGAAAAGAAAAAAGTGGAGGGCTACTTTTAATGGATTTAGCGAATGAACTGCTTAATACAGACATACTGGCTTACCTCAAGCAGCATGAAGATAAGCAACTACTGCGCTTTATTACTTGCGGTAGTGTGGATGATGGCAAAAGTACCCTTATTGGCCGTTTATTGCATGACTCAAAAATGATCTTTGAAGATCAACTGGCGAGCATTGAGCAAGACAGTAAGAAAGTGGGCACGCAAGGCGGGGAATTGGATCTGGCGCTGCTCGTGGATGGGTTGCAATCGGAACGCGAGCAGGGGATCACCATTGATGTGGCTTATCGCTATTTTGCAACGGAACTGCGTAAATTTATTATTGCGGATACACCAGGGCATGAACAGTATACGCGAAACATGGTGACCGGTGCTTCAACGGCAGAGCTGGCCATTATTTTAATTGATGCGCGTGCCGGTTTGCAGGTGCAAACACGGCGACATTCTTATTTGGTGTCACTACTGGGCATTAAACAGGTGGTTGTGGCCATCAATAAAATGGATTTAGTGGATTTTAGCCAAGCCCGTTTTGAGGCCATTCAAGCCGATTATCAGCAGTTGGCTCAAGAGCTTGGATTAACGTCCGTGTATTACCTACCTCTGTCGGCGCTCAATGGCGATAATGTCGTTACGTCATCGCCTTCGATGCCGTGGTTCCAAGGTTCGGCCTTACTGCCCTATTTGGAGCAGGTGCCTTTAGCGCAGGCACAATTATCGGAACAGGTACGTTTCCCTGTGCAATGGGTTAATCGGCCCGATCATCAATTTCGAGGTTATGCAGGTACCTTATCGGCGGGGCAATTGCGAGTGGGGCAAACAGTGATGGCTCAGCCTTCTGGTAAATGCAGCACCGTCGCAAGAATCGTGACATTTGATGGCGATCTTATATCGGCTCAGGCCGGTGACGCCATTACCCTTACTCTTAATGATGAAATTGATTTAAGCCGTGGTGATCTGCTCGTTACGCCCGATGCGCCCGCACAGGCGGTGGCAACAGCTCAAGCCACCTTAGTGTGGATGTCTGATGTTCCTTATCAAATCAATGCGGAATATGGCATTAAATTAGCCACCCAAACTGGTACGGTCTGGATTGACGAGGTTCTTGAGCAAATTGATGTCAATACGTTACAGCGGCGTTCTGCAACCGGATTAAAACTCAATGAAATTGGTACAGTGGCATTGCGTTTTGGCCAAACATTACTGGTAGACAAATACTCAGAACAACCTCATACCGGCAGTTTTATTGTATTAGATAAAGTGACTAATGCGACGGTTGCTGCGGGAATGATTACGGCTTGGGATACACGACAAGAACAGCCGATACAAGGCGATTTTAGTGCATTTGAGTTGGAGTTAAATGCGTTAATTAGGAAACATTTCCCCCATTGGGGCGTGGCGGATCTGAATGCCTTAATGCGTTCTCGTTAGCGCCATGTTGGCGATGTTAACGAGCGCCCAGTGGGGCGTGATCGGCACCATTGTCGGGTTAATCGCCGCGTTGCTCTTGACGCGGCTTCGCCCCGAATTCTTATTTGCTTCTGCCGCTTTAGTTTTAGCCGGAACTGGCTTAATTGTGCCTCGGCGTTTGCCTGAATTAGCAGCTAACCCTGCTGTTATCACACTCATTCTCTTGCTACTTGTCTCAGCAGCATTAGAAAAAACAGGCTTCTTGGCGCGTTTAGGTCGCCATCTTTTTCGTCCTAGCTACCAACAAACGTTATTGCGCTTAAGTTCGAGTACGATATTAAGCTCCGCATTTTTAAATAACACTGCGGTCGTGGCCACTCTTGCTGGCATCATTCACCGTCAATGGGATCATTTCCCCAGCCGCTTGTTATTACCTCTCTCATACGCGGCAATTTTAGGGGGCACCTTAACGTTAATTGGCACCTCGACGCATTTGGTCTTGAATTCGGTTTTAACGGAGCAGGGGCGAGCAACCTTAGCGATGTTGGATTTCTTGCCGGTTGGTGGGGCAGTAGCCATTGCAGGGTTGGGGCTACTGGTGCTGTTAGCGCCGCGTTTGCCGGATCGGCGCGTTGAACGAGAGGGTGAGCCACCTTATTTTATTGATGCGCGTTTGCGAGCAGATAGCCCACTGGTCGGACGAAGTGTGCAGCAAAATGGTTTACGTTCGTTACAAGGCCTCTACCTTGCGGAAATTGTTCGCCACGGTGAATTGATAGCTCCGGTAACCCCCGATTTAATTATCCAAGCCAAAGACCAATTGGTCTTCTGTGGTGAAGTGGCTCGTATCAGTGAGTTGGAACGCTTTAAAGGCTTAGAGCTCTTTGCCGGCAATACTGGGTTACTGAGTGATAATTTGCACGAGGTGTTATTAAGCCCCACCTCTAATCTTGTTGGGCAAACGCTAAAAACGGTGAACTTTCGTGCCCGCTTTGATGCGGCTGTCGTTGCAATGCGGCGTCGAGGAGAGCGCCTCTCAGGTAAATTAGGCACCATTAGCTTACAAGGGGCGATGTTCTAGTGTTGGCGGTTGGCCAACGTTATGCCACGGCTCCGCAAATTAATCGCCATTTTTATCGTATTGGCGGAACCGCTTTACCACGGTTGCTGCCTCGTTGGCAGGAGTGGTTGGTTATCGGTGGCTTTGCGTTAACGCTCTTAACCAACATTCTCTTTAGCACGCCACTCTATTTAGGTTTGGCCCTTCAATTACTGCTATTGCTGGCGGTCGGGGTACTTAATAGTAATGATATTCGGCAACGCTTTCCTTTTGAATTATGGGTCATTATTACCAGTGCATTGGCGCTGGCCGAGGCCTTTCAAAGTACCGGTTTATCAACCTTATTAGCCACTCAACTGCAAGTTGGCCTAAATGATAAAGGGGTGTATATCGCCTTTATTGGTATTTATTTATTGGCACTATTAACTACCGAGTTGATGACCAATAATGCTGCGGCGGCACTGGTTTTACCATTAGCGCTTGGGCTGGCGGATGCGTTTGCTGTTAGTGCCATGCCATTTATTATGGCCGTGGCTTATGGTGCCAGTGCCAGCTTTATTAGCCCATTTAGTTACCATACACACTTAATGGTGATGAATTTAGGTAATTATCGCAAACGTGATTATTTGCATATTGGTTTACCAATGTCGTTGCTATACAGCATTATTGTAATGGCTCTGGTGCCGACTTGGTTCCCATTTTAGGCGGGGCGTGCGTCATATTAGTGACCCACTTTTGATATATTGGGCTTGGTAATGGCACAATAGTGTTACTTTTTTAATGCGTTTTGCTGGGTATGTCGGTGCTTAATGGCATTTTTCTTAGCGTACGCTTTTATCTTGAATTGATATTATGACTCGTAAATATTTTGGCACGGATGGGGTGCGAGGTCTGGTTGGGCAAGCGCCTATTACGCCCGATTTCGCGATGCGTTTAGGCTACGCAGCAGGCACGATTATGGCTCAGAGCGGCACCCAGCAAGTGATTATTGGGAAAGACCCTCGAATTTCCGGTTACATGTTGGAGTCTGCGATGGAAGCTGGATTTAGTGCTGCTGGCGTTAGCGTGCAGTTAACCGGCCCCTTACCCACACCGGCCATTGCTTATTTGGCGCAAACCTTCCGTGCCGATGCAGGGGTAGTGATCAGCGCCTCTCATAATCCTTATCACGATAATGGCATTAAATTTTTCACCCAGTCCGGCACTAAGCTTACCGATGAGGCTGAATTAGCCATTGAAGCGCAGCTTGATTTACCGATGGGTTGTGTGGAGTCGGATAAGCTTGGAAAAGTACGCCGCATTGATGATGCAGCTGGACGTTATATTGAATTTTGTAAAAGTACGTTTAATAAAAACGCCAGCTTAGCGGGCATGCACATTGTTTTAGATTGTGCCAATGGCGCGACATACCACATTGCACCAAATGTGTTTCAAGAGCTAGGTGCGGAAATTACGGTGATCGCAGCGACACCAAATGGCACCAATATTAATGCCGAGTGTGGGGCGACTCATATGGATGGCTTAGTCGCGAAAGTGCAAGAAGTGAAGGCGGATCTCGGTATTGCATTTGATGGCGATGGTGACAGAGTAATGATGGTGAACCGCTCTGGTGAAATCATCGATGGCGATCAAATTTTATACATCATTGCCCGCCACTTTAAGCTTGCTGGTGAGTTGGATGGCGGGGTGGTTGGCACCTTGATGGCCAACCTTGGTTTTGAGTTGGCCTTGCAAGCATTAGAGATCCCCTTTGCCCGTTCTAAAGTGGGTGATCGTTATGTGGTTGAGCTTTTGCAAGCAAAGGGATGGCAATTAGGGGGTGAAAACTCTGGCCATATTTTATCTTTACGTCACCACAGTACAGGAGATGGTATTATTGCGGCTTTGCAAGTGCTTAATGCTTTGCAGGCACGAAATGAAACATTAGAACAAGCGCTTGCCGAGCTGACAATGCTGCCTCAAGTTCTTGTTAATGTAAGATTTTCTGGTAAGTCTCAACCTTTAAACCATCCCAGCGTGCTTGCCGTTGTTGAGCAAGTAGAGCAAGAAATGGGGGGCCGAGGGCGGGTGCTGTTGCGTAAATCAGGAACTGAGCCATTGATCCGGGTAATGGTGGAAGCCGAGCCAAGTTTTGATGTGGCCGCATTAGCTCAGCGCATTGCAGATCAAGTTTTGATGGTTGACAGCGCGCTATAACCGCCGCTCTGATTCTATAGTCCCTTTAGAAAAAGCAAGCGACCCACCGGTTCGATTGCTTTTTTTATTGATAGGGGGCGTTACGCTGTTGCGCACTAAAGCGATCATCGGTTGGATCGATAGTATGGTTGCCTTGTTGCTGCATTAGATAAGCATTGCTGTGCATCCATTGCCGGATCTGGATAACAGGGCTGCTTGCGGAAAGCGCAGCTTGGTTGTCATCCATGATATCGGGTGGGAGAAAGGCAATGGATCGTAAATAATGCCATGGTGCAGCTAAAGTTTGATGTGTTGTATTCCAAGTCTCAGCATACTGCGGCTGTAATGCAATGAGCGCGGTTTCCTCTAGCAAAATTTTACGTGCTGCATTGTTGGTGGCATTTTTCAGTTTGTGAGCACTCAAGTAGCAGGAGATCACAATCCCTTCGGCTTTGAGTTGCATTAGCGTCTGTTGATAGAGCTCAGCGAGGTTGAGTGTATTGGTATTTGGTAGGGAAATGGCGCTATCGCTTGGTTCTAATAGCACAATCTGATCGGGGATCTGCGTCAGTTCTATCTCGGTGTTTGTGCTGTCCCAGTCTGAGATCAACTGTTGGGCGAACCATAACGCCATGGTACTGCCACGAGCATGGCCAATAAAGCGCAATTCAGGGCCACGAAATTGACTAAGTGCGTACTGATAATTTTTTATTGCTTGCGTGAGATCTGCGGCATCCATGTCATCCTCCCAAGGCCAAAGCCCAACGTTATAACCTTGAGCAAGCCAGTATTCGATGAGAGTCGGGAACGATTCATTGCTTTCAGATGAGGTCGGCGAGTCCAGTGGCTGGGGGATATCTTGATGGTAATAGAAATAGATCATGGTGGGTTGTGTTGGCTCATAATAAGCACTGGGGGCGCCATCGGTGGCCGCTTCCCATTCTTGATGGCTACCAGCCCAATGTAGGCTGCTGTAATTTATGGGCGCTAAAGGCGCGGTTGCATGGCCGAACAACGGCCAAAAACACATCAATGTCATGATAAATCGTAAAGCGTAGCTGCGGGTAACGTAGCGCATTACAGCTCCTTATTTTTGAGTGTAACCACAACGATTCAGATAAGTTTGTCCACTTTAGTCAATGGCAATGTACTTAGCTGGTAATTAAGACACCATAAGATTGACCTTATCGATTTAGCTTTATTAGGTAAAACAATGAAATGTTGAGTTTTGTAAGCTTAACTAGGGGCGTTATTGATAACGCCTATGCAGCCAAGCCGATTTAGATCAAGACGCTTATCATTAATGTTTATGTTGTTTAAAAAGTAACTGCTGTGCGATTTAAAGCTCGGTATGCTCATAATGGGTTGGCTAAGGAGAGAACCTTAATGGCTGTATCTCGCCAAGGATTGAAATGGGTTGCCATGGTTGAAGCCTTAAAAGGGGTTTTGGCTTTATTGGTAGCGTTAGGTATTCACCGTTTAGCGAATGAAAATCTGGCTCAATTGGCCCACTACTGGGTGCAGCATCTGCATTTAAATCCAAGCGGTTATTATTCTAAAGCCTTGATGAAAACAGCCACTGAAATTTCAGCGCAGAGCATTGGGTGGGTGTCATTAGGCGCTTTGGCTTATGGTGCAATCCGGTTACTTGAGGCATATGGCTTATGGTGGCAGCGAGCTTGGAGCGAGTGGCTTGCACTACTTAGCGGAGCAATTTATGTGCCTTTTGAGGTCATTCATTTGTGGCGCAGCCCTAGCTTATTTAGTGTTGGGTTGCTTATTACCAACCTTTTGATTGTTATTTATATGGCGCTGCTTTTACGGCAGCGCCAGTAGTGGATCGATATTATTGCTCATCGTGGCGCTGTTTTTGGCGCCGTCCCCAGTGCAATCGCACCAAGTAACGCCATAAACCGTTACTGGCAAAATAAGTAAAAATGGCACTGAGAGTGCCGAGCAGTAAGCAACCAATAAGCAGTGGGTACCCTAATGAATGCAAACTTTCACTGAGCCAGTGCCAGCTTAGTTCAAACGTAAATTGCATGCGCGGCCAGTCCAGCATGGTGATGCCACATAAATAAGCAGCATAAAACATGATTGGCATGGTTAATGGGTTCGAGATCCATACGGTCGCAACGGCCAGTGGCAAATTAACGCCCAGAATAATAGCCATAATGGCAGCAAGTACCATTTGAAATGGAATTGGGAACCAGCAAATAAAAATCCCTAAGGCCAAAGCGCCGGAAGCCGAACGCCGATTCAAATGCCAGATATTAGGCTGGCTCATCCAAGGGCCAAGCATCTTTAAATATTTATGCTGACGCAAAGATTCAGGGTCCGGCATGATGCGCTTAAACGTTCTTCTTGGCATGTTTTTATGAAATTACCTTAGTTAACTTATGGTGAATCAGGTGCTGCTTGGGTGGACGCTCGCGCTCGCGACCATTGTGCTTTGGCCAGTATTATTGCCTGTGCCTATTTTAGTTGGTAGTAGCTTACTGCTGTGTTATTCCAAAACGCGTTGGTTTGTTACTGGTTTTTTATTTGGGCTTTATTACGGTCATTTTACCGCGCATCAATTGTCAGAACGTTTAACGATTTTTGTTCCTGGGCCGCTAACGGTTGATGCGCAATTACTTTCTCTTCCCCGCGGCGCGGCACTATATCAGCGTCATCAATGGTTGGTCGAGCGTATCAATGGCAAAACATTACCGATATGGAGTCGACGTCGCATTGAATTGAGCTGGAGCTCGCCGCCAAAATTGGAGCAAGGGCACCATTATCAGTTAGAGGTGGTGATCAGAGCTCCCCGCTCTTACTTAAATTTAGGCGGATTTAATGGTTATCGACATCAGTTATCACAGCATTTAAGTGCTAGTGGTGTAATAAAAGAGGGGCACTGGCTGCATGCAGGTCAAACTTTGAGTCAGTGGCGTTTACCGTTGCTTGAGCAATTAGCGCAAGCGACAAAAACTTACCCACAAGGGGATCTCATTCGAGCATTGGTTTTAGCCGATAAAAGCGCCATAAGCAATGATCGTTGGCAGCGAATGCGTCAAGCCGGACTCGTGCATTTATTAGCCATCTCGGGTTTGCATCTATCGCTGGTTGCTGCCGGTACCTTTGCATTGACAAATCGTGTGCGCCGACGGTATTTCCCCGACTTACGAGGGCAAGGCATTCGAGTAGTATGGCTGATTACTGCCAGTGTAACGTTGGCTTATGGGCTGTTAGCAGGGTTGGCTCTGCCAACATTGCGCGCTTTATTATCCGTTTTGCTGGGGCTTTTGCTCTTGAGTTTGCAGCGCCAAGGACGACCTTGGGAATTGTTATTGCGTGTTGCCTCTGTTGTGTTGTTGTTCCTGCCGATGGCGTCATTAAGTGCCGGATTCTGGCTGAGTTTTGGTGCCGTATCGTTGATTCTATTGTGGCAGTGGTTCTGGCCTATGCCGATGGCGGGTCGCGATAAATTACTTTGGCTCTGCGCTTTGCAGGTATTACTGACCGTTGTGTTAGGTGTGCTGCAATGGGCTTGGTTTGGGGTTTGGTCATGGCAAGGGATCTGGACAAATTTGTTGCTGGTTCCTTATTTTTCCGTTATTGCACTGCCCATTACGCTGCTGGCTGGTGTCGCCGTTTTGGTGGGGTTTCCGGATGGGCTTCTCTGGTGGGCAAATGGCGCATTATGGCCTTTGATTTGGGCGGCGGATTTGGCCGCGTGGCTGAGTCAATTGCCAGAGTCCCCATGGCTTTGGCAGTGCTTTGCTCTGACGGGGCTGATATCCATTCTCTGGTTAATTCGCGCTCAGGTTTCGCGGTCGACGTTAGGGTTAGCCGTGGCGATCCTCTTGTTTGTTTTTTATGGACGGCGCGAGCGTACCAGCGACTGGCAAGTGGATGTGTTTGATGTCGGGCAGGGACTGGCTGTTCTTATTGAACATCAGCAGCAGTGGCTCTTGGTGGATACCGGTGCGGCCTATGGCAAATTTAGCTATGCTCAAGCGGTGTTATGGCCGCAATTGCAACGCCGAGGTATTGAGCAGTTGGATTATTTGGTGTTATCTCATGGCGACAATGATCACGCCGGTGGGGCAGAGTTTCTTAGTCGTAATCTGCCGATTTTGCGGCGCATTGGTTATCAAGGTATGGATTGTCAACGTGGGCCCAAGCAATGGGGTTCATTAAGATTAACGTGGTTTCAAGCCCCCTTAAAAGGCAATAACGGATCGTGCGTGGTGTTATTAGAGAGTGACCAACATCGCGTGTTGTTGGCTGGGGATATGGAAGCCAAAGCAGAACAATTATGGTTGCAGCACACGCCTGACCCGAAAGTGGATTTACTGTTAGCGCCACACCACGGTTCAAGTACTTCCAGTACCTCTGAATTTGTGCGGGCAACCCAGCCTCAATGGGTGGTTTTTGCTGCTGGGCGTCATAATCGTTGGGGCTTTCCAAAAGCCGATGTGGTTGCTCGCTACCAAGCTCAGCAGGCTCAGCTTTTTAGCACCGGCGATTTTGGCCAATTGCGGTTTCAATTTGCCGCTGATGGCGATGCAAAAATAAGCAGTTATCGCCATCACTGGGCGCCTTGGTGGTATAACCGCCAGTAACTTAGGCAAAATTTGGTATCGAACCAATGAGCGAAGTAGAATGGCTCTCTTTATTCATGCAACCCAAAGGCAGATATGAACTCAGACCACAGTGGCCATTTTCGAGCCACCTTTAAGCGGTTGTGGACTTATGTTCGCGCCTATCGAGCGGGTTTTGTTGCCGCAACCATTGCCATGGCAATTTATGGAGCGGTCGATGCCTCATTAATTTATATGGTGAAGCCACTTATTGATAACGGTCTGGCTGCCAGTGATGCCAGTACATTGCGTATGGCGCCATTGGTTATCATTGGCTTATTTGCCCTGCGAGGCGGCGCTAATTTCGTTTCAACTTATTGTTTGGCTTGGGTCTCACAGAATGTGATCCATGAGATGCGCCAACAAGTTTTTAATAAATATTTGCGCTTACCTACGGCTTACTTCGACAGCCATTCGACAGGTGATTTAATCTCCAAGGTGACTTACGATGCCGAACAGGTTTCTCGAGCCTCTTCCAGTGCGCTAATCACCATGGTGCGGTCCGGTTTTACTGTACTGGGCTTATTAACGATCATGTTTTGGGAAAGCTGGCAGTTATCCGCAGTTTTTTTCATTGTTGGGCCAATCATTGCTTGGGTGATTAACGTGGTGAGCAAGCGCTTTCGCGTGATCTCTAAGCGTATTCAAGGGGCGATGGGCGGGGTGACGACCACCACCGAGCAGATGCTGAAAAGCCATCGCAATGTTTTATCTTTTGGTGGGCAACAAATAGAGCGAGAACGCTTTGCTTCAGCAAGCAGTGCGAATCGCCGTCAAAACATCAAACTATCAGCAGCTACAGCCATCAGTGAACCCATTATTCAAATATTGGGTGCCTGTGCGATTGGCATCGTGCTTTTTATCGCCAGCTATCCGGCGATTTTAAATACGTTAACCCCCGGTTCGTTTGTGGTGATTGTTGGCTCTATGATGGGACTGATGACACCGGTGAAGCAACTGACTCGCGTTAATGCCGAATTGCAACGAGGGGTGGCAGCCGCGGATTCCATTTTTGCGGTAATCGATGAGCAAGATGCAATGGACGCGGGGCAGCATGTTTTTGGCCGAAGCCACGGGGCATTACACATTCAAAACTTGAATTTTTCCTATCCCAATGCAAAAGACGCTGCATTAAAAGACATTAGCCTAACCATTGCCGCAGGGAAAACGGTGGCCTTAGTCGGACGTTCCGGTTCAGGTAAAACGACGTTATCAAGCCTATTACCGCGTTTTTATGATATTACCGATGGCAGCATCAAACTTGATGGCATTGAATTACGTGATGCAACATTAACCAGTCTACGACAACAAATGGCATTAGTTTCACAGCAGGTAACCCTGTTTAATGACACCATTGCCAATAACATTGCGTATGCCTGTGATGCGTCCATTACTCGCGCTGAAATTGAGGCGGCGGCCGAAGCGGCTTATGTTATGGCGTTTGTTGATGATTTGCCCGATGGCTTAGATACCATCGTCGGCGAAAATGGCGTCATGCTTTCTGGTGGTCAACGGCAACGTATTGCCATTGCTCGGGCAATTTTACGCGATGCCCCTATTTTGATTTTGGATGAAGCCACTTCTGCTCTAGACAGTGAGTCTGAACGGGCCATTCAAGCGGCATTAGAAAACTTAGCGGCAACGCGCACTTCCATTGTGATTGCACACCGGTTATCGACCATCGAAAACGCCGATCAAATTGTGGTGATGGATAAAGGCCAAATCGTTGAGCGGGGCAGCCATTTAGAGTTGCTGGCAAAACAAGGCATTTATGCGCAGTTGCATGCGCTGCAATTTGGAGAATAACAGTGCAAGCGTGGCTTGAACGGGCTTGGCAACAAGGGCACCCCTTACTTTATGCACTTTGGCCTTTCATGTTGTTATTTGGACTTATCAGCCGAAGTCGCCGTTGGTTGTATCGGCACGCTTGGTTGCCGGTGGTTCAATTGCCCGTTCCAGTGATTGTGGTTGGGAATATTAGTGTCGGTGGTAATGGTAAAACGCCAGTGGTGCTTTATTTGGTTGAGCGTTTACGGCAAGCAGGTTATCGCCCGGGGATCATTAGCCGTGGTTATGGTGGCGATAAACAATTGCAGCCCATGGCCGTTTTTGCGGATAGTGATCCCCGTCAATGTGGTGATGAACCATTATTATTAGCGCAGCGCAGTGGCGTACCGTTGATGGTCGGAGCTGATCGTATCGCAGCAGCACAGCGACTACTGGCGGATAATGAGATCGATGTGATCATCAGCGATGATGGCATGCAGCACTATCGTCTAGGGCGTACGATCGAAATTGCCGTGGTGGATGGCCAGCGTCGTTTTGGTAATGGTCACTTATTGCCTATGGGGCCTTTACGTGAGTCACCGGCGCGTTTGCTGCAATGCGATCTCATTATTTGTAATGGTGGCCAACCTAAGCCCAATGAACATTTGATGACGTTAGCGCCTCAGCACTGGCAACGGGTTGATGGTCAAGGTGAGGAAAAACCACAAGGGCAATGGATAGCAATGGCGGGGATCGGCTACCCACAACGTTTTTTTGATACCCTCACCCAGCAAGGTGCGGTACTTCATGAACGTTACGAGTTTGTAGATCATCAACGCTATACCCATGAAATGTTGGCGCCATTAGCCGATGCTGGGCAATCACTTTTAATGACTGAAAAAGACGCAGTGAAATGCCGTGGGTTTGCCTTGGCTAACTGGTATTACCTACCGGTGAGTGCTACTTTGAGTGCCACATTCGATCAACAATTACTGACTCTGTTGAAGGAAAAACGCGATGGCCTTTGATCATAAATTATTGGAAATCATGGCTTGCCCAGTATGTAAGGGAAAATTGGAATACGATCGTGATGGGCAACGGCTGCTTTGCCGTGCTGATAAATTGGCTTTTGCGATAGACGATGGGATCCCCGTGCTATTAGAAGTACAAGCCCAACCATTGGAGAGTGAAAATTCATGAGTTTTGTCGTTGTGATCCCTGCTCGTTATGGTTCAACGCGCTTGCCGGGCAAGCCGTTAGCCGATATTGCAGGGCGGCCGATGGTGGCGCACGTGGTGACCAAAGCGCAGCAATCTGGGGCCGAACGTATTGTAGTCGCGACCGACGATACGCGTGTGCAAGCGGCTTTAGATGGGATGGATTGTGAAGTGATCATGACTTCTCCAAACCATCAGTCTGGTACTGAGCGTCTTGCTGAAGTGGTGGATTTATTGCAACTGGCTGATGATGCCATCGTGGTGAATGTACAAGGTGATGAACCATTGATCCCTGCGGCTAATATTCATCAGGTAGCAATGAATTTAGCTCAAAGCCAAGCGCGCATGTCCACGCTCGCCGTGCCAATAGACGAAGCCGATGAGATGCATAATCCCAATGCCGTTAAAGTGGTATGTGACAGTCAAGGCTATGCATTGTATTTTTCTAGAGCGGCCATTCCATGGGATCGAGATGGTTTTGCGAATGGAGTTATGGTGAGCGCAGGGGCTTTACGTCATGTTGGGATCTATGGTTATCGTGCCGGTTTTATTCGAGATTATGTTGCTTGGCCGATCAGCCCTTTGGAACAAATTGAAGCATTAGAGCAATTACGAGTGCTGTACCAAGGAGAGAAAATCCATGTTGCAGTCGCCGAAGAGCTTCCGCCAGCTGGCGTCGATACCGAAGAAGATCTACTGCGTGTGCGGCGGATCTTTGCCGCATAAATAACAGGCTAAGCCATTGTGCTTAGCAATAATAAACAAAAACGCCTTAGCGATATACGAATATATCTCTTGGGCGTTTTTATTTATATAAAACTTATTTTTTATAGGATGGCCATAATTGCTGCTGAGTTTGAGATAGTAGCTCAGACAAATATTCTGGTGCTGGGATTCCGTTAAGTAGAATATCGGTTGCCAATAATTGAATGAGAATGATAAATCCAGTCACAAAGAGTGCTTTCCAATAAGCACAATCTAACATCAAGCTGATTGCTATCGCGCCAGATAAGAGGCTCGATATCCATGCCCAATTCGGCTCAGCAATATAGCGAAAGGATAAGTCTTGCAACGCTAAAAATGCGGCGATGGCAATAATGGCAGCAATCATACTCGGGCTACCGGTTCGCAAAAGCCGAGCTCCCACATATACGGGTGCCAAGCCAATGATCAGCGCTGCAGCTAGAAATAGTACAAGTTGTAGCATTAATTTATGGGTTCCTGTAATTCATGCCAAAGCGTTTCAATCCAGCGGCTATTGGAAATAAAGTGTTGTCCCCAAGTATCATACTGAGCGGGTAAGCCTTGAGCATGCCACTGACTTAATGGCTGCCCTTGTAGGCTTTTTGCCCAAGCTAAAGAGTCTTCAATCATTCTTTTAAATTGAGTTAAATCCTCTTTAGACGCTAAGGCTCCGTGCCCAGGAATGATGATGGTTTGTTCATTAATCAAAGCCAATGCATCGTCTACACGTGACAAGTATTGCATCACGCTGCCGCCATGATTTTGATCTACAAAAGGAAATCGTCCATTAAAAAACAGATCGCCCATATGCAAAACATTATGCTTTGGGAACCACACTAAAGAATCGCCATCCGTATGGCCTCGACCAAGATGGATAACTTCAATGGTTTGATCATTAAAATGCACGTGTAGGTTATCTGCATAAGTTAATTGAGGGTAATTTTCTGCATTCACCTTGGTATTGTTTTTTAAATTTTTCAAAACATTATGGTGGGCAACGATAGTACCATCTTGCCCAAAATGGGCATTACCACCGGTATGATCGCCATGATGGTGGGTGTTAATGATGTAGGTCGGCTTTCCTTTACTCTCTGGATGTAACTGAGCCAGCGCGCTACTGATGCGCTCGGCTAATGGAGCGAATTGATCGTCAATAATTAATAACCCGTCACTACCACTGCTTACGCCTATGTTTCCGCCTGCTCCTGTCAGCATATGTAACCCTGGAGTAATTTCTTGCGCTTGGATCTCAACTTGAGAAAAGCGATTATTAGCAACACTGGTAGTGCTTAAGAAGCACAGCATGAAACTGAAGGATTGGTGAAAAAAAGTATTTTTTTTCATGTAAACTCCTGCTTAATTGCGGATTATAGATAAGAGCAATGGCTTTATTAAATAGGTGAACTCGATTTTCCCTACTTAAATTCAGCATTTCCCATAATTACATGTGAACGTTCTATTTAAATTAGACAGATGGTTGTAATCGATAAAGGTATAAAACGAAAAATCCGAATTAGTATTGATTTAGATTTATTTATCCACGTTTGTTATTTTATATTGAGAAAAAGGGCACCATAAAAGGTGCCCTTATCGTATTCAATCGATAAATTGATTAGCGGCGATCACCCGGAATGTAATCGCGTCGCTGCGCACCCGTATAAAGCTGACGAGGGCGGCCAATTTTATGATCCGGTTGACTGAGCATTTCTTGCCAGTGTGATACCCAGCCAACGGTTCTTGATAAGGCAAAAATAACCGTAAACATTGAGGTTGGGATCCCGATGGCTTTCATAATAATGCCGGAATAAAAGTCGACATTAGGATAGAGCTTTTTCTCGATGAAATAATCATCAGACAACGCAATACGTTCTAATTCCATGGCCACATCCAATAGAGGATCTTGGATGTCTAATTCTGCGAGTACCTCATGGCAAGTTTCGCGCATGACTGTGGCACGAGGATCAAAGTTTTTATAAACCCGATGACCAAAGCCCATTAATCGGAAGGGATCATTTTTATCTTTAGCGCGAGCCACAAATTCAGGGATCCGATCGACAGAGCCGATTTCAGCTAACATTTCCAAGCAAGCTTCATTAGCACCGCCATGCGCTGGCCCCCAAAGTGAGGCAACACCAGCTGAAATACAGGCAAAAGGATTGGCGCCTGAAGAGCCGGCTAAACGCACGGTAGAGGTGGAAGCATTTTGTTCATGATCGGCATGCAAAATGAATATACGATCCATGGCGCGTTCAATAATAGGGTTAACCACATATTCTTCACAAGGCACAGAAAACATCATATTCAAGAAGTTTGCTGCGAAGGATAAGTCATTACGTGGATAGATAAATGGCTGACCTTGATTATATTTGTAGGCCATTGCCGCCAATGTGGGCATCTTTGATATCAGACGAATGGCTGCCACACGGCGGTTCTCTTCATCACTTACATCCAATGAATCGTGATAAAACGCAGAAAGCGCACCCACAACGCCACATAAAATGGCCATTGGATGAGCATCGCGCCGGAATCCTTTATAGAACGTTGCGAGCTGCTCATGAACCATAGTGTGGTGAGTAACTGTGCTTTTAAAGGCTTGCATTTCGCTGGCAGAAGGTAAGTCACCATGCAATAAGAGATAACATACTTCTAAATAACTGGATTGAGTTGCCAATTGATCAATTGGATAGCCTCGGTGCAGTAGGATCCCTTGCCCGCCATCAATGTAAGTAATTTCAGATTCACAGGATGCAGTCGCCATGAATCCGGGATCGAAGGTAAAGTGGCCGTGCTTACCTAACGCGCTGATATTGATCACATCATGACCTTCAGAGCCCGATTGAATTGGCAATTCAATCGGTGCCTGACCTGGGATCTGGAGTGTCGCAACGTTCTCAGCCATGGCTGATTCTCCTTACTTCTTTTGTTATTCCATTCTTAATAGCGTCAACATACTAAGTGAGCTGGCTCACAAAAGCCAATGTCATTAAGCTAAACCATCTTACTGCTAATTAACAATGACGCATCCATATTGAAATGATAATCATCAATGGATATTGATCTGTGTTGAGCTAAGTGGCAAAAGTGTGATGTTTGTATTTATTTTTGGGCGTTTGTATACTGGCCGCGACTCTTGGATGGCCTGCGCAAGTAATTCTAGTGAAATGCAGTTTTTCATTGATGTGGTTTAGCGAATAGGCGGAAGAGTACTCTTGAGAACAAATGCTGCTATCCGTTCAGTGCGATCGAATAATTGGCGTTCTAAGAGAAACAATAATTATTGCTCAATGGAGCTGAGTGAGCAGAACGTGAATAAGCAAAGACCCGTTAACTTGGATTTATCTCAAATCCAATTTCCGGCAACGGCCATTGCCTCTATTTTGCACCGGATCTCTGGTGTATTGATGTTTATTGCCCTTGCTGTCCTTCTCTGGCTATTAGCTACATCTCTTCATTCCTTAGATGGTTTCAAGAAGGTATCGGACTTATTTGGCTACCTTATTTTTAAGCTGATTCTATGGTCTATTTTAACCGCGTTTGCGTACCATCTGTGTGCTGGTATTCGGCACTTGTTGATGGACATGGGACATTTTGAAGGTTCAATGGCCAGTGGCAATTTGTCGGCAAAAATCAGCTTTATTGCAGCGCTGTTGTTATCCATTTTTGCGGGGATCTGGCTATGGTGAAAAACGCCGTAACACTGGGCAGAAATGGCGTGCAGGACTTCATTTTACTGCGTGCTAGTGCATTGATTTTAGCCTCTTATTTAATCTTTATGGTGGGCTATTTTGCTTGGCACCCGCAATTGGACTTTGTGCTATGGCGCAGCTTGTTTGCTGGGGTTGGGATGAAGGTCTTCACCTTAATGGCACTGCTTTCGGTATTAATTCATGGCTGGATTGGGCTATGGCAGGTAATCACTGATTATATTAAACCGGCGGGATTACGAGCGGCGGCGCAGTATGTGGTGATCTTGGTGTTGCTGGCGTACCTGTTCGCCGGTGTTGTAATCCTGTGGGGTGTTTAAGTGGCTATTCCAATTAAAGAATTCGATGCAATTGTGATTGGTGCAGGAGGGGCAGGCATGCGTGCTGCCTTACAAATTTCCAAAGAAGGCAAAAGTTGTGCTCTGCTTTCAAAGGTTTTTCCAACACGTTCACACACGGTTTCCGCACAAGGTGGGATCACCGTTGCGCTTGGCAATGCCCATGAAGATAACTGGGAATGGCATATGTACGACACGGTAAAAGGGTCGGATTATATTGGTGATCAAGATGCCATTGAGTACATGTGTAAAACAGGTCCAGAAGCCATCATTGAAATGGAGAATATGGGATTACCTTTTTCTCGATTTGAGGATGGACGGGTTTATCAGCGTCCTTTTGGTGGGCAATCGAAAGAGTTTGGCGGTGAGCAAGCTGCACGTACAGCCGCGGCCGCGGATCGAACTGGTCATGCGCTCTTGCACTGTTTGTACCAACAAAATGTTAAGAATAAAACAGAGGTTTATTCAGAATGGTATGCATTAGATTTAGTTAAAAATGATGACGGTGCCATTGTTGGGGCTACAGCCATTGAGATTGAAAGTGGCGAGATCGTTTATTTTAAAGCCAAGGCAACCGTGCTGGCGACGGGGGGAGCAGGTCGTATTTATGCTTCTACAACCAATGCACACATCAATACAGGCGATGGTGTTGGCATGGCTTTGCGGGCTGGAGTACCGGTGCAAGATATGGAAATGTGGCAGTTCCATCCTACTGGGATTGCAGGTGCCGGAGTCTTGGTTACGGAAGGATGCCGTGGTGAAGGTGGCTATCTGTTAAATAAAGATGGCGAGCGTTTTATGGAGCGTTATGCACCGAACGCGAAGGATTTGGCTGGCCGTGATGTCGTCGCGCGCTCTATTATGACGGAAATCCGTGAAGGGCGCGGTTGTGATGGGCCTTGGGGGCCGCATGCTAAGTTAAAATTAGATCACTTAGGTGCGGAGGTTTTAGAGTCGCGTTTACCGGGGATCTGTGAATTATCACGCACGTTTGCTCATGTAGATCCGGTAAAAGAGCCCATTCCGGTGATCCCTACATGCCATTACATGATGGGGGGGATCCCGACTAATGTTACTGGCCAAGTACTGGATTGTGATGAGCAGCCCATTAAAGGCTTACTTGCTGTGGGTGAAATTGCTTGTGTGTCTGTACACGGCGCCAACCGTTTGGGTGGGAATTCATTATTAGATTTAGTGGTATTTGGCCGTGCAGCCGGTATGCATTTAGGCGCGACCTTAGATCAGCAAGGTGTGCCTAAAGAAGCAACCACCGAACAAATTGAGGCGGCACTCACACGCATTAATCGTTGGAATGAATCCATCAATAGTGATGGTGAAGATCCGGCTCAGATCCGCAAAGATCTGCAGCAATGCATGCAGCTGAATTTTTCTGTTTTTCGTCAAGGCGAGGCTATGGCTGAAGGACTCGCAGAATTAAAGCAGATCCGCACTCGTTTACAAAATGCCAAATTAAGTGATAGTTCCAAGGCATTTAATACCCAACGTATTGAGTGTTTAGAGCTAGATAACTTAATGGAAACCGCTATTGCAACGGCCTTAGCCGCCAATTTTCGTACTGAAAGCAGAGGGGCGCACTCAAGAGAAGATTTTACCGAGCGAGATGATGAAAATTGGCTGTGTCATACCATATTCGATCCGCGAACCGAGGAGATGGGACGTCGTAAAGTTAATATGTCGCCCACCTTGCGGTCTGCCTTCCCACCGAAAGAGCGTAAATATTAAGGAGAGCGAGTGATGAACCTACAAGTGTCTGTCTATCGCTACAACCCTGAAGCTGATCTTAAGCCCAGCATGCAAGATTACACCTTAGCGCTACCAGATGGCTCAGATGTTATGGTGCTGGACGTATTAATTATGCTAAAAGAACAAGATCCGACTTTGTCGTTTCGGCGCTCTTGCCGCGAAGGCGTCTGTGGGTCTGATGGCATTAATATGAATGGCAAGAATGGATTGGCGTGCATTACTCCAATATCTGCTTTTAATGGTAAAAAATTAGTTATCCGCCCCTTACCTGGCATGCCGGTAGTACGGGATCTCGTTGTTGATTTATCGCAGTTTTATCAACAGTACGAAAAAATAAAACCATATTTAATTAATGATGGTAAAACCCCAGCGCGGGAAAATTTACAATCACCAGAGCAGCGCGCGCAATTGGATGGTTTATACGAATGCATTTTATGCGCCTGTTGCTCTACAGCTTGTCCATCATTTTGGTGGAATCCGGATAAGTTTATTGGCCCAAGTGGATTGCTGCACGCTTATCGCTTTTTAGTTGATAGCCGTGATACGGCCACGGATGAACGCCTAGGTGATTTAGATGATGCATTTAGTGTTTTTCGCTGTCATGGTATTATGAACTGCGTCAATGTCTGCCCTAAGGGGTTAAACCCCACCAAAGCAATTGGCCATATTAAAACCATGCTACTCAATAGGGCAATTTAAACGATTGTCTGTGGTTGTAGCGCAGAGTTAAAAATAATAAATAGCAGATCGTTATTTGGGATCGCGATAATAAGTACTGCATGAACGGTAACAAGGATATGTAATGCAACAGGACTCTATAAAGACTTGGCAAGAAAGCTCTTATTTCGCTGGAGCAAATGCCGCTTATATCGAAGAACTGTATGAAGCTTATCTTGATGATCCTAATTCGGTGGATGATCAATGGCGTACTCTCTTTGCTGAACTTCCCGGTCAGGGAGAAGACGTTGCTCATGCACC
>JAWXTX010000011.1:0-44072 GCA_044433165.1 Ferrimonas sp.
GAAGGCAAGCGTTGCGGTGGCGGCTGCGCCCGCGCAGGCCGCACCAGAATCGGTGAAAGCCGCCGCACCGGCACCGAAGGCAAGCGTTATGGTGGCGGCTGCGCCCGCGCAGGCCGCACCAGAATCGGTGAAAGCCGCCGCGCCGGCACCGAAAGCAAGCGTTGCGGTGGCGGCTGCGCCCGTGCAGGCCGCCCCAGTGGCGGTGAAAGCCGTCGCGCCGGCACCGAAGGCAAGCGTTGCGGTGGCGGCTGCGCCCGTACAGGCCGCCGCACCGGCCTCTCGAACCGCCTCTGCGGCCGCGACGGCATTGGACATTCGTCCATCGCAGCTGGATACCCAAGAGCAAGCGCTGCGGCGCTGGCATGCTTTGCGAGGCTCATCAACCCGAGGTGCCGGCCAGCGCGATGCGTTTATTGCCGAAGCGTACGCCATTTTAGCAATGGACGAGCAATTGCATGACGCCCGCTTAGCGTTGATCCAACAACTGCCGAGCGCGCAAGCCCAAAGCAAACTCACCAAAGCCTTAGCACGCTTTCCACAGCAAGGCAGCTATGCCGTGTTACAGGCCGAGCAATGGCATCGCCAAGGGCAGCTTGCACAAGCCAAACAATGGCTAGAGCGCGGTCAAAACCAAGGGCTGTTATTAGAGGCTTCTTGGTTAGGACGGCGGGCGCAATTAGCCCAGCAGCTTCAATTGCATCAAGCCGCAGCCAGCGATTGGCAGCAGTTGGTGCAACTCGAACCTCAGCAAGTGAACGCTTGGCTGAGTTTAGGTTACAACCTTGAATTTACCGGCGCGCGAGCGCAAGCGGGGCACGCTTATCGACAGGCCTTAGCATGGCCTGGGTTGGCGGAAGAGTCTCGCCAGTATGTTCAACAGCGTTTGCAGCACTTAGATCAGGCACTTTAAACATGAAATTAAAACAACGTTTAGGCGATCTACTGATCTCCAAAGGCGCCATTACCGAACAACAGCTCACCCAAGCACTGGAACTGCAACGCTCACGCGGCAGTAAACTGGGGAAGACGCTGATCGACATGAATGCGGTAACGGAATCTCAGCTTCTGACCATTTTGTCGGAACAGTTAGAGATCCCCTTCCTCGACATCACGCGGCTGGCCATTGCGCAGACCGCGTTGCAACTGTTGCCAGAGGTACAGGCGCGTCGTCACCGCGCGTTAGTGGTGGAAGCGGATGATTACAGCGTACTGGTGGCGATGAGTGATCCAGCCGACTTAGCCGCCCTAGATGCGTTGGAATTGCAACTCTCACCACGGGCTCTGCGCTTTGCGGTAGCCACCGAAGGCCAGTTGTTGGATGCCTTTGACAGCCTGTACCGGAACACCGATAAAATCGCCTCCATCGCCGGTGAGTTACAAGAAGAGTACGGCGATCAAGAAGAGTTTAGCCTCACTAATTTGTTGAGTGACGACGATGGCGCCGACGTGACCGTTGTGCGGTTATTAAACTCCATCTTTGAAGATGCCCTACAAGTGCGGGCCTCCGATATTCACATCGAACCGGATGAGCAAGTGCTGCGCATTCGCTATCGGGTGGATGGTGAATTGATGGAAAACATCTTGCCGGAATTCCGGATCGCCAATGCCTTGGTGCTGCGCATTAAATTGATGGCTGAGCTGGATATTTCAGAAAAACGGTTGCCGCAAGATGGGCGTTTCCAATTCAGCGTGGGCAAGCACCACGTTGATGTGCGGGTATCCACCATGCCAGTACAAAACGGCGAAGCGGTGGTGATGCGTTTGCTGGATCAGTCTGCTGGTTTGCTGGACATGGGGCGCACGGGGATGCCTGAGCACCTCCAAGAGCGTTTGCGCCTGCAAGTTCACCGCCCTCACGGCATGATTTTGGTTACCGGCCCAACCGGTTCGGGTAAAACCACCTCGTTGTACGGTTTGCTGAACGAATTGAACCAGCCCTCGCGCAAGATCATTACCGTTGAAGATCCAGTGGAATACCGCATCGAGCGCATTAACCAAGTGCAAATTAACCAAAAAATTGGCTTGGATTTCGCCCAAGTACTGCGTACCACCTTGCGTCAAGATCCCGACGTTATCATGGTGGGGGAGATGCGAGACCAAGAAACCGTGGAAATTGGTCTGCGAGCCGCATTAACCGGCCACATGGTGTTATCGACTCTGCACACCAACGACGCCATCAGCTCTACCTTGCGCTTGGTGGATATGGGCGCCGCGCCATACCTTGTGTCTTCCGCCTTGCGGGCGGTATTAGCACAGCGGCTGGTACGCCGGATCTGTAACCATTGCATTGAGCCGGTGGCCATTGAGCCGGCGCAACGCGCGTGGTTGCGTCACGTTGCTGATGAAGAAACCGTGAATCATCAATTCTACCGCGGGGTGGGCTGCCAACGTTGCAACCAAACTGGCGCCCGTGGCCGGATTGGTGTGTTTGAATTGTTGGAGCTTGATGAACCAATGATCGATGCCTTGCGTGAGAACAATCCACTGGCGTTTGTGCGTGCAGCCAAAGCCTGCCCAAGCTTCAAACCGCTGGCACTCGAAGCCTTAGCGTACGCCAAACAAGGCTTAACCACCCTTGATGATGCCATGCGTCTTGCTGAAGAGATGAGCGACATGGATGAAGGTTTATTGGATCGGGTAGGCGAGTAATTCAATGAGTTATTTTCGTTATAGCGGCCGTAATAGCACCGGCAGCAAAGTAGATGGTGTGTTGGAAGCCAACAATGAAAGTGCGGCCATGGAACAACTGATGCGCAAGGGGATCATCCCCTTGCAGTTAGTGGCGCAGGCCGCACCCCGTGAAAACGCCATTTTATCGCAGTTTCGGCGTACGGTGCCGGTGTCCAACTTATTGCTGTTCACCCGCCAAATGCAGTCGTTAACGCAATCTGGGATCCCGCTTTTGCAAGCCTTAGCGGGTTTGGCGGATAACCAAGATCACCCATTGCTGCGCAGTACTCTGTTTGAACTGCGGGATCTGTTGGTGGCGGGGCACTCGCTGTCGGCGGCCATGAACCAACACCCGCAGGTGTTTAGCCCCATGTATGTGGCGATGATCCACGTTGGTGAGAACACCGGTCGATTGGATGAAGCCTTTGATCGTTTGTATCACCACATTGAACAAGAAACCGAAACCAGCCGCCGAGTCAAAGCCGCTATGCGCTATCCCACCATCGTCTTGATGGTGATTGCAGTGGCCATGGTGGTGTTGAACATGTTCGTGATCCCGCAGTTTGCGACGATGTTCTCCAAGTTTGGGGCGGAGCTGCCACTGCCGACTCGGATCTTAATGGCCACCTCCGATTTCTTCTTGAATTATTGGTGGGCGATGCTGCTTGGCGTCATTGGCACGGTGATTGGCGTGCGTTCCTACCTCAGAACGGAAAAAGGCGAATTGCTGTGGGATGAATGGAAGCTGCGCCAACCTTTATTAGGAACGCTGCTTAACCGCGCCACGTTAAGCCGCTTTTGCCGCAGTTTGTCGATGATGCTGCGCGGTGGGGTGCCCATTAACCGTTCTTTGCAACTGGTGGCCGATGCGGTCGATAACACCTACATGCAACAGCGCATTGTTGTGATGCGACGCAACATTGAAGCGGGCGACAGTTTATACCGTGCTTCTATGCAGTCGGGCATGTTCACCAACTTGGTGATGCAGATGATTGCCGTGGGCGAAGAAACCGGCCACTTAGACGGCTTGTTGGATGATGCTGCTGAATTTTACGATCGTGAACTCGACCATGAACTGAAAGCCTTAACCGCTAAAATTGAGCCGATAATGCTCTCCATTGTGGCGGTGATTCTAGGGGTATTAGCACTGGGTATTTACTTGCCGATGTGGGAAATGCTCAGCGTGGTACAGGGGCGCTGATGAAAACCGTCAATCGCTATGTGTTAAACCACTACCGCGTGCTGCGTCGCAAAGGCTATTTTCTTGGCGATGCGCGCGGGGTGATGAGTGCGTGCGTGTTGGGGGTTATCTTGCTGATGCTGACCATCAAGCCGCGCTTAGACAGTTCACGTATTGTGCCGGTAGAGCTGTTGCAAGCGCGGTTGATGGACTCCTTGTATGACTTTCGTGGCCAATGGGAGATGCAAGGGCGGCCTCAAGAAGTGCGTTGGAGCAATCCAGATGGTCAGTGGTATCAGGTGTTGAGCCTGCAAGGATGGCCACAGGTGGATGACTGCGCCATGTTTTGGGAACAGATGATGGGCGTACAGCACCACCAATGGTGGCATTCGGCGCATTGGCAAGATACGCACTGCGTTTACGAGCTCTTTTCTGAGCGTCAGATGCGTTATTTTCCATTAACAGGTCGCATTGAAATTGTTCAATTAGAGCTGCTGGAATCGCCCACCGAATGAACGGCAAACGTACGATTGGTTGTTTAATTGTTTTGTTTACACCCTAATGTTTTATTTTTGTTGTTCGATTGTTAATTCTGTGGGTGGCTTTGTTTGTGATAGTTTGTTCTAAATTATGTGTTTTTTTTGGTGACTTTTCTTTTTCGTCTGGTAATATCCACCGAAAAATTGACGCCATAAATCTGACATAAAAGAAAGACGATCCATTAAGGTCGCTTTATTTGAATTTGCCGTCGAAGTTTTGTTGATTAATTTTTTGCTGGTTTTCACCAGTCAAAGCAGTAATTAAGGAAGGCATTAATGAAAGGCAAACAGCACGGTTTTACCTTTGTTGAACTCGTTATTGTGGTTGTGGTTCTGGGCTTATTAGCCGCAGTGGCATTACCCCGCTTTATTAATTTGGCCGATGAAGCTGAAATTTCCGCCACCAAAGGTGTGGCCGGCGGTTTTGCTAGCTCTGTCGGCATGGTTCGTGGCCAATGGGAAGTAGACGGTCGTCCGGGTAGCATTATTCTTGATGGTTACCAAGTAGACGTAAACCGCTTTGGTTACCCAGGTGTCACCGAAACGAACAGCGATAATATGACGGCCAGCAATTGCGCCACCGTATTTACTGATATTTTACAAAGCCACCCAAGCATTTCTGCCGCTAATTTAGATAGCAGCTATTTTACTAACGTGAGCTACAACAGCGCCTCTTATTTTGATCGCAGCGGTGCCAGTGTTTCTGGTTTTAACCAATGTGTTTATTTTGCCAGTAGTTCTGTTTCAGATTCGAATGCAGATAGCAGCACTTCTGGCGCGCGCGGTTTTACTTATAACCACGTTACTGGCCAAGTAGAAATTTTTATTAATTAATTTTTTATTTACATCAACACAATGGTTTTCATTGTAATTTTGTCACACTGGAGTTGTAACTCATGAAAAAGCAAAACGGCTTTACTCTTATTGAACTGGTTGTTGTTATCGTTATTTTAGGTATTTTGGCTGCGGTTGCTGCCCCTAAATTCATCGATCTGACTTCTGATGCGCGTATCTCTACCCTGAAAGGCGTAGAAGGCTCTATCAAATCAGGCAACAGCATTATGTTCTCTAAGTCTTTGATTGACGGCACTCAAAATCAAGCTTCTGCTACTGTAGATGGCGTTGATGCGGTATTCGGTGACGCAGCGGCTACTAAAGCAGCACTGACTGATCTGCTGGATGGTGCATCTGATCGGAATTGGACCATTACTTTGCAATCAACTGGTGTTGTTCACGTATCACACGCTAATGCGGATATGGAAAATTGCTACGTAGAGTACACTCAAGCTACGGACGCGAACACTCGTGCAACCACCACCGTTAAGGACTCAGGCTGTTAATTAAACGCCGTTAATTAGGTCAACACGTTTATGTTGAGCAATAAAGCGCGCGGATTCACGTTGATTGAGCTGGTGATTATTATCGTAATAATGGCCGTGCTCGCAGCAGTTGCTGGACCGCGCCTTTTTTCATCCACGGAGTTGAACACCCGCCTAACGCAAGACGCGGTGATCAGCCAAATTCGCGGGCAGCAACAAGCCATTATGGCTGGGCAAACTTGCCGATTGCAGATCAGTGACACTCAAAGCCAGTTGCTTGGTGATTGCTTCCAAGAGCCTTACGATTTCAACGGCACAACGGTTGAGCTGCTGAACAGCAATGAATTTACCTTAACGTTTAATGAGGATGGGGTTCCTCAAGGGGCTTGTACTGGCGGCTGTGAATTAACCATTCAGCAAACCGATGCACCCACCCAAACCATCTGCATTGAATCTCAAGGCTACGCCCACGGTTGCTAAATGTCGTTCACGCTTGTGAGCGACATTTACTTTATGTGAACGCAATGCCTTTCACAGGCTCCCATTATTTTTGGTTTTTTAATTAGTGCCTGCGGACTTATGAACTCTTTCTCTCTACCTTCTGCTCGCTTTACGCGCTCCCTAAATCGCCCTCTTAAAATACATAACAAAGGCTTTAGCCTGCTTGAGGCCGTTGTTGGTATGTGCGTTCTCGCCATTATGCTAACGGGATTATCTACCTTGTTTTGGCCCTTATCTGAGCGCAGTGCCGATGCGTTTTTGCGAGCCAAAGCTTCGCAGTTAACGCAAGCGGTAATGGCTGAATTAGCGGGACGTCAATTCGATATTAATACCCCCATTGGCGGGGGCATGGTGAACAGCATGCAATGCTGCAGTGATAACAGCAGCCTCTGTCGCGGCAATGGCAGCGACCCTAAAGATTGGTCGCTACTGGATAATTTTGATGGCTATCAAGGCAGTGCCGATGTGCTGCTGGGCGATGGCTATTACGATAATTTTCAAGTAGCTATTGGGGTGAGTTGTACGCACGATCTGGGCTGGATTGGTGGCGCTAAATTATTGGCCGTAACCATTACTACCCCGACTGGCGAACAGATGAATTTTACCCAACTGCGAGGTAATTACTGATGAGCCCGACTATTAAGCGCCAACGCATGGCGGGTTTTACCCTGATTGAAATGGTGGTGACGCTGACGGTCGTGAGCGTGTTAGCGATGGCCGTGATGAGCTTTATTAGCTTTGGCGCGAAAATTTACCAGTCCAGTACCGACTGGCAACAACAAGTCAGCCAATTGCGTTTAGCCAGCTACCGTTTTTCTCGTGATGTGACAGAAGCCATTCCAGGGACATTCGCCATCGATAACGTGACTCAATGTTTGAGCTTTTTACCGATGGCAACCGCGGAGCGTTTTTACGCGAATCCCACCATGGATGGCACGGGCCAATTGCAAGCCAACGCTATTAGCAGCTATGCCCCATCTTGTTGCGTCGGCACCGATTGCCGCCCATGCGAGCAGTACCCCGCGGTGCTGTTAAATGGCTATCAAGCGTATACCTATAACATTGCCAATAGCCGCTACATCGATAACGCCAATGGCCATGGGCTAGTGCAGTTTGATTTTACCGATAACATTAATCCCGCTACTTACGCCAGCAGTGGTCGTTGGTATTTGGCGCAGCCGAAAATCACTTGGTGCGCCATTGGCGGTAAAATTTTACGCGGCGAAGGCACGGATAACATTACTGAGTTTGTGCTAATGGGCGAAGGGGTAACAAACAGCCTCAGCGATTGCATTCAAGGCGGCTATGCCGATGCAGAATGCCCATTTGTGATTGAGACGCCTTCGTTGGTACGCAACAACTTGGTGCGGATGCAATGGTGGTTTGAAGTAGACAACCAACGCCAACGTTGGGCACAAGAGGTGCAATTACTCAATGTTCCTTAATATGAAAAAGTCGACGGTTACGCTGGCGAACAACCGTCCGTCGCTGGTGCGTTCGCGCCATCAACAGCAAGGCTCGGTCTTGCTTACCTCGGTCTTTGTTCTGGTGGTGCTTTCTGCTTTGGCGTTTGTATTGATGGACAACCTACGCCAAGAAGACAGTAACTTGAGCTTAGATGTGAATCGCTCGCGTGCTTTTACCACGGCACACAGTGGTGCGGATTGGGGGTTGGCTCAGGTGCTCAATCGCAGCGGTGACATGGCGTCGGCGTGTGTTTCTGCAGGGCAGCGGTTATCACCAGGCAACGGTTTGCCTAATCGCACCGGTTTTGCCTCCTGTTATGTGGATGTCAGCTGCGCCGTTGATGGCGCATTAGACAGTGATGAGGTTGAGCACCGAGTTGTGATTACTGCCATGGCAGTATGTGGTACGGGCGCTTATTTAGCGCGTCAAGGAATAGAAGTATTAGCTTATGAATAATAATAAAAAATGGCCGATTTTACTGCTCAGCTCCTGGTGTGCGGGTGTGGCCGCGCAAGAAAGCTGTAATGAGGTTTTTAGCAGCCCATTGCAAAGCCATGATGGCGGCAAACTAACCCTTACCGAAGGGGTAAAGGTTTATAAAGATCCGGATTTTATATTGGAATTTGCTGAGTCATCGCTGCCGACGTATGACGGTTATGCTGGCCATTGTAAGGCGGAAGACGATGGCGATCCTACCACGGGATTTCAAGAGTGTGTGATTGAGGGGCAGACTGAAAAGATAGCGTTGCCGGCCCTCGGGCCACTTACCTCATTTCCGGCAATCAGTGCGACGGAAGTGGATTTTTTGTGTGATTGGGCAAACGTAAATCAGCCGAATGAGTTGCCGGCGGGCAGCTACGATAACGTTACTTTGGGCGGATATGGGTGTACCTTAACGCTGACGGATACATCCGCCCCCTATTATATTAAAAATTTGACGTTCACATCGGCCGGTAACGTGGTGTTGCAAAATGGGGTTACCGTCTACGTGGATGAGTATATCCACGGCGCTGGCAGTATCACATTGGTAAAGGATGGCAGCGCCACATTACACATCAACAATCTAACAATACGTGGCTGGGGCGATATCATTGCCCCTGATGTGGGAGCGCAGTTGAATCTGGTTGCCTATGGTGATTGGCACATTACGGGGGAAGTTCAGGTTACGGGCCAGTTGAGCGCGCAATATTTTAATCGGTTAACCATTGATGGCACAGGCTCTGAATTGGCCATTAGCGGCGATCCGAGTACTCGCTTGAATGTGGGCGAATTAACGATTAGCGAGAATGGCCGTTTGGTGGTTGGCGCTAATGCCGAGTTATACAGCGGCAGCTTGCTGTTGGACTATCAAGATCAAGTTCAAGGTGGCATCGTTAGCGACACCATTGATGGGGTGAACTCTTACGCCAGCCCAGTGTCGATTTTTGTGTCCGGCGATGTGCAGCTCAGTAACCCGGATCTGTCGAGTGGCCATGATAGCGTGTTTCATGGGCTGATCTACGCCACGGGTGACATCAATATTTACCCGAGTATGAATGTGGTTGGTGCCTTATCTGGTGCCAACATCACCTTTTTCGATGGGCCAAATAACAGAACAAATCAGTCGATTATTACCTATAACCCCGATTACATTCCAGAATACCTGCAAGGAGACTGCGCCGCTGATGATGCGGCAGCCTACCTTTATTATCGCATTATGCACGATGGTGAAGGGGTAAGCTGTTTGTCTGAGCCGGTTCACTTTAGTGCCTTTAGTAACTCAGAGCGCACCCAAATGTGGGATGAAGCGGCTCCTGTCGCGCTGCTGCCCCAAAGTGGTTGGACTCACGGTTCTAACCTGCTTACGGTAGCCGGTGAGGCGACCAGCAACATCTGGAGTTTGGGCGAGCCGATTGTCGAGGTTGCGCTTGAGCCGCGGCTCTACGCAGGCGAAGTGCAATGTTTGGTGAATGGGGTTGTCAGCGAAAATTGCGCCATTGTCTTTAACGACAGCGGTCTTGTGATGACATCCAACGCCAACGATGGTCGTAGCTGGTGTGGCCAAGAGCGGACACTCACACTGCAAGCCGTAGTGAGCAGTGCCAACGATCCACAGCAGTGTGATCCCATGTTTACCGGAGTCCAAGAGGTATTCTTTAGCAGCAGTGATCTAACCGGTGAGCTGGTACTGAGCGCACAAGGCCAAGTATTAACGTTATCTCAAGCGAACCCAAGCGGTGCCTTAACGGTGTCATTGGATGAGCAAGGCGGCGTTGACATTAACTACAACTACAGTGATGTAGGGCGGGTGCAATTAAGCGCCAGCATTACGCAAACCCCAATGGATAGCGAGGGGCAAGCGTTGGCACCGATTACGCTGGAAGGGAAAAGCACCTTAACGGTGATCCCCGCTGGCTTGGTGATCGCTCCGGTTGAAAGCAGCGCCATTTGTGAACTGGATGATCCTCTGAGCTGTGGGATCAGCGCCCAAGCACAACAAGATTTCTCCATGTCGTTTGCGGCGGTTTGCTATCAAGAGGGTAATGATCGTAATAACGACGGTGTTATTGATGAGGGCAGCGATTTAAGCGGCAATGCGATTGCCCAAAGCTTCTATCATGACACGCTCACTTTTGGCACCGAATTGGTGGCGCCGGTTGAGGGCATGAATAACCGTGTGACCGCGGATGTGACCTTTGAGCGTGGCCAAGTATTCCAAGCCGTTCAAAGTGACGAAGTTGGGGTATTTCGCTGGTTACCGCAAACGCCGCTGAGCTATTTAGGCTACGCCATTCCTTACGTGCAATCGCGGGCTGTCGGGCGCTTTATTCCGGCTTACTTACAAGCAACCACCAATTCGCCCCTGTTGGCGGGCTATTGTGGGCCAATGACCTACCTTGATCAAACTACCGGCTTTATGGATGGCAGTTTGCCGCAGCTGACGTTGCGAGGCTTTGGCGCGCAAGGGACGGAAACCACAAACTACGTGGGCGATTACTGGCGCTTTGCGGATAATCTGTCTAATACTGCGCTCACGGCTTACGACGATCAAACCTTAAGTACCGTGACCTTAGATAGCGCCCGTTTAGAGACGGTTGTGACTCGCGAGGATCGCGCCATGCGTTTAGAGGGTTTGACGGTGAGCTACGCTCGTGGTTTAGAACCATATCTGCCACACCCTGCCACATTAACGTTAACCGTTAACCAAGGTTTGGTGACAGATCTCGATGGCGTGTGTGTGCGTGAACAAGCCGATACTCCGTGCCAAGACGTGGCCTTTACTAATGTTGGGGGCACGGAATGGCGTGATGGCCGGATTGAGTTAACCTCCATGTATGGCAGTGAAACCGGCTCCTTAACGGTGCCAGTGGAAGCGCAATACTTTAATGACTCATACCGTTATCAGCTAAACGAAGACGACAGCTGCACCGTATTAAACGCCACCGCGTTAATGGATGCCGATCACAACGTGTTAACGGGCCGAGTCAGCGGTTATGGCAGCTTTAGCGCCGGTGCCACCAGTTTGGAAGTGGCCGCTAACGGGGTTACCGAAACGTTGACGCTCGAAGCGTTGTTGCTGAACGACAACCCGCACCTTCAATGGTGGTGGCAGCGTCCACGCAGCGACGATGAGCATTCTGGTCGTTACTGTACCTCTGCCGCGGGTGTCTCTTTGTTGTGTAACCCACAGGCACAGATCACTTTTGGCATGTTCCGTGGCCACGATAAAGTGATCTACCGCCGAGAAGTGCGTTAATTATTGTCTGGTAACAGATTAACCCGAGTTCGTAAGTCATAACTGGCTTGTGCCGCCTCTAGGTGGTTGGTAAAGTTAGCTATCTTGCTATTCTCCCCAGTGTTGATTTACGGGCTCGGTACATGTTTAAGAAATTTCGTGGTCTATTTTCTAATGACCTATCTATCGATCTGGGTACCGCCAACACCCTGATTTACGTAAAAGAACAGGGCATCGTATTGAATGAGCCCTCAGTGGTTGCTATCCGTCAGGAGCGCTCCGCTGGCCCGAAAAGCGTTGCTGCCGTCGGTCACGATGCCAAACAGATGCTTGGGCGTACACCTGGCAATATCAGCGCCATTCGCCCAATGAAAGATGGGGTGATCGCTGACTTCTATATTACCGAGAAGATGTTGCAGCATTTTATTAAACAAGTGCATAACAACAGCTTCTTCCGCCCCAGCCCGCGAGTGTTGGTGTGTATCCCTTGCGGCGCCACTCAAGTTGAGCGTCGAGCCATCAAAGAATCAGCCATGGGTGCAGGCGCGCGTGAAGTTTATCTGATTGATGAACCCATGGCGGCGGCCATTGGTGCAGGCCTACCGGTTTCAGAAGCCACTGGCTCTATGGTGGTCGATATTGGTGGTGGTACCACTGAGGTGGCCATTATCTCGTTGAATGGCATTGTTTACTCTTCGTCGGTGCGCATTGGTGGCGATAAATTCGATGAAGCCATCATCAGCTATGTGCGCCGTAATTACGGCAGCTTGATTGGTGAAGCCACCGCCGAGCGCATTAAGCACGAAATTGGCTCGGCTTACCCAGGCGATGACGTTGGCGAGCTGGAAGTGCGTGGTCGCAACCTCGCAGAAGGGGTGCCGCGCAGCTTTACGCTGAACTCCAATGAAATTTTAGAAGCCCTACAAGAACCACTCTCTGGCATTGTTTCTGCCGTTATGATGGCGCTAGAGCAATCGCCGCCGGAGCTGGCCTCCGACATTTCTGAGCGCGGCATGGTCTTAACGGGCGGTGGTGCCTTGCTGAAAGATCTGGATCGCTTATTACAAGAAGAAACCGGGATCCCCGTTGTCGTGGCTGAAGATCCGCTGACTTGTGTGGCTCGCGGTGGTGGCAAAGCACTGGAAATGATCGACATGCATGGCGGTGACGTTTTTACCGACGAATAAAGGTAAGGCGCTTCCATGAAGCCATTTTTCCTACGTGGAATTGCATTACAGTACCGCCTTGCCATGGCGGTGCTGTTCTGTTTTTTACTGATTTTTTTCGAACGCCATATTCAACCATTGCGCTCGGCTTTGGCGACGATGGTCAGCCCCATTCAATACCTCGCAACGTTACCCGGGCAAGCCTTTAGTGCGTTTGATCAACGGATGACCAGCCGTGCCCATTTGCAACAAACGCTCAGTGATTTACAGCAACAGCAACTGCTGCATTCGGAGCGTTTGCAGCGATTAAGCCACCTAGAGCAAGAAAATCAGCGCTTACGGGCGCTATTGCGCTCGCCCATGCAGGTGGACTCGCGTCGAGCAGTGGCGGAAGTGATGGCAGTCGATCAAAACCCCTATCGACATCAAGTGTTGCTCAATAAGGGGCGTCAACATGGGGTGGAGTTAGGGCAACCGATCTTAGACAGCTTAGGGATCGTTGGCCAAGTGATTGAGCTTTCGGAATTGACCTCTCAGGTTTTGCTGATTTCCGATCTGACTCATGCCATACCGGTGCGCAATAGCCGCAATGATGTGCGCGCCATTGCCCATGGTACGGGGCGGATGGATCTGCTGGAGATCCCCAATGTGGCCATGAATGCGGACTTTCAGGTGGGCGATTTACTCACCAGCTCTGGGCTTGGCGGGCGTTTTCCCGAAGGTTACCCCGTGGCACGGGTTACCGAGGTGATCCGCACCGATGGTGCCACCTTTGCTGAGATCCATGCTGAACCCTTGGCGCAGTTAGCGCAGATCCGTTACTTATTGATGTTGTGGCACAATCGGGAGGCTGTGGATGCCGAATAGCCGTGCCTCCGGCCGAGGCTTTTTATGGTTAACCTTATTGATTGCGCTGTTGCTGCAAGTGATGCCTTGGCCGGCGCTGTTACAATCGTGGCGGCCAGATTGGGTGTTACTGACCATCATTTATTGGGTATTAACCCTGCCGCACCGGTTTAGCATTTTGTCTGCTTGTTTGGTGGGCGTTATTTTGGATGCCCTTTTAGGCGCCACCTTGGGCATGCGCGGTTTGGCGTTGTCGATTGTGGCGTTTATTGTGGCGTTGCAGTACCAAAAATTGCGCCACGTACCGATGGTGCAACAAATGGTGATGGTGGCGGTTTTTACCCTGCTTTATCATTTGCTGATTTTTGTGGCGGCGTATTTACGCCACGGCGGTGTGCCATTTGAATGGGCTATTTTGCAGCCGGCATTGAGCACCATGTTGCTGTGGCCTTGGGCATTTTGGCTGTTAGGCCGAGTGCGTCGTCGTTTTAAAATTCGTTAATTAAGACCCCATGATGCAACTGTATTTGGCCTCAAGTTCTCCCCGTCGTCAGCAACTGCTGAGGCAATTAGGCTACGTCTTTAGCCAATTGACACCGGCGTTGGATGAAACCCCACTGCCTGCGGAAACCGCAGCCGAGCTGGTGCTGCGTTTGGCGCAAGCCAAAGCGCAAGCCGGTTGGCAGCAATTGGCTGTGGCAGCGGCAAGCCAAGCGTTGGTGCTTGGGGCCGATACTGTGGTGGTAGTGGATGGGATTATCTTAGGCAAGCCGCGCCACGAAGCCGATGCCAGCCAAGCACTGCAGCGTTTAAGTGGCCGTGCTCATCAGGTACTTACGGCTATTGCCGTAACCGATGGCCACACCATCAAGCATCAATTGGTGGCGACAGAGGTGCATTTTTGTGCCCTAAGCGCGGCGCAAATTCAGGCTTATTGGCAAACCGGCGAGCCGGCAGACAAGGCGGGCAGTTACGCCATTCAAGGGCTCGGGGGTAACTTTGTTGAACGCATCAACGGCAGTTATTCTGCGGTTGTTGGGTTGCCACTGGTACAAACTCGCCAATTAATCGACTCTTTTTTAGGACAGCAGTAGATGAGTCCAGCTTCCCCGAAACGCCCGCATCACAGTAGTACGGAATTGTTGATTAACGCCTCGCCAACCGAAACTCGCGTCGCGTTGGTGGAAGATGGCCTGCTGCAAGAAATGCACATTGAACGGCGCAGTCGTCGCGGCATTGTTGGCAATATTTATCGCGGTAAAATTACCCGTGTCTTGCCGGGCATGCAGGCAGCGTTTGTTGATATCGGCCAAGAACGGGCGGCCTTTTTACATGCCTCGGACATCATTCCTCATACTGAATGTGTGACGGTTGCCGAAGCCAAGCAATTTCGCGCGGAAGACATCAACACCTTGGTGCGTCAAGGACAAGAGATCATGGTGCAGGTGGTTAAGGACCCGTTGGGCACCAAAGGGGCTCGGCTGACGACCGACGTAACCTTGCCTTCGCGCTATTTGGTGTTTATGCCCGGCTCGGCGCACGTAGGCGTCTCCCAGCGGATCGAAAACGCCCGCGAACGCGAGCGGCTAAAGACGGTGGTGGGGCAATTTGTGGATCAGGATGGTGGTTTTATTATCCGCACCGCCGCCGATGGTGCCAGTGAATTAGAATTGGCCCATGATGCGGCCTTTTTACGTCGCATCTGGCGCAAAGTTCAAGAGCGCCGAGTACGGCCACCAAGCAATCGCAAACAACCGGTTTCTTTATTGTATGAGGAGCCCGCCTTGCCACTGCGTGTGGTACGAGATCTGGCGGTATGCACCTTAGACCGAGTACAAGTGGACTCACAAGAGCAATACCAAGAGCTCAAAGAGTTTGTGGCGGAATTCATTCCGGAACTGAGTGCGGCGGTGAGCCATTATGGGGGCCGCAGCCCCATCTTTGATCTGTTTGATGTGGAAAACGAAATTCAACGGGCGCTGCAACGTAAGGTGGCGTTAAAGTCCGGCGGTTACTTGATCATTGATCAAACCGAAGCGATGACCACCATCGACATCAATACCGGTGCGTTTGTGGGCCACCGTAACTTAGAAGAAACCATCTTTAATACCAATCAAGAAGCCACCCATGCGATTGCTCGTCAACTGCGACTGCGCAATTTAGGGGGCATTATTATTATTGATTTTATTGATATGCTTTCCGATGAGCATAAGCAGCGCGTGCTGCATGGGTTGGAGTTGGCCTTAGCGCAAGATCGGGTGAAAACCAGCATCAGCGGCCTCTCGCAACTGGGGCTGGTGGAGATGACACGTAAGCGCACCCGCGAAAGTTTGGAGCACGTGTTATGCGGTGAATGCCCTGTGTGCCGTGGTTCAGGCCAAGTAAAAACCGCTGAAACCGTGTGTAATGAACTATTCCGTGAGTTGATCCGAGTGGATCAAACCTACGATGTGGATGAGTTTGTGGTGTACACCGCACCGGTTGTCGAAGCACTCTTAAGTGGTGAAGAGGCGCACAGCTTGGCCGAGTTAGAAGTCGCCTTAGGCAAACGCATTCGACTCAAACCCGAGCCGCTCTACAGCCAAGACCAATTCGATGTGGTGATGATGTAAGTATCACCGTTTCGCCACCGTGATTGCCTTGAGCTTAAGCGGGTAGGCACCTTGCCAAGGAATGGCCAGACATGGAACAACCTCAGCGCCAACGATGGCAACCTTGGAAGAGACCCTCTAAAAGCGCGGTTATGGTGTTGCTGATGCTACTGGCCATCACCCTTATTGGAGGGGCAGGTCGCTGGTGGTGGCCACATTGGCAGCAGCAGCTACGCCAACAGGCTGTTGCCTACGTTGAGCAGCAATATGGCGTTACTCTTACCCTTACGGCGCTTAATATCGGCTGGCACAACCAGAGCCCGCAGTTGCAACTGCAAGGGTTATCGCTGCCGGCTCAACCGACGTTGCCCCTGCAACTGACGATCGAAGAACTGACGCTGCAACTGGATCTGTGGCGTTCGCTGCGCCAAGGCGCATGGCTATTTGCTGGGCTGGCGCTGGATAACGTAACAGTTACGGCACCGTGGCCGAGCGCTGACAACCGTTCGGGCCAATGGCGCCAATGGCAACAGTGGCGACAACGGCTCTTAACGCAATTTCAGCGGCTGGATCTCAGCCAAGTGACGCTGATACTGCAACATCCTCAACGCCCGCCATTGCAAGTGCACTTAGTGCATTGGCATGCCCATCAGCAGGGGCCGCAGTATCATATGGATGCGGCTTTTACGCTGGATGCCGCCACAACCCATGCGCCGCGGATACACCTTGCGTTAGTGCTGGATTCTCCTTCCGATGCGAACTTTGCGGGGCGGGCAGTGGTGCGCGCCGAGCAAGTGCCGCTCCAGCCTTGGTTGAGCCAGCAGTGGCCTGCGCTGGTACCACAACAGGGGCAGTTAAATTTACGCGCGGGCATCGTTTTTGATGAGCGTGGCATTGAGCAGATCCGCGCTGATTTCGCGGGCAGCCAATGGGGCTGGAGTACCAGCGAACCTCTGCTGGCCATAGAACAAGCCGATTTTATCTGGAGCCGTACGGCGCAGGGCTGGCGTTTTGGCAGCAGCGAAGTGCAGGCCGTTAGTGGCGGGGAGCCTTGGCGCTGGGCGGGGGTGCATGCTTGGCAACAAGGCACTCAGCAGTCTTGGCAATTGGCACCACTGCCGTTTGCGCCGAGTTTGCCATTGATGGCTGCGGCGGCGACTGCGTGGTGGCCGGCGTTGGCTCAGCGGCAGCCTTGGCTGCCAAGCGGCGTAGTCGGCCAAGGGGAGATTGGCCCTTTATGGTTGGCCTATCAGGATGAGCAGTGGCAAGGGGCGCTGACTCTAACGGACATCGGTTGGCAAAGCACGCACCCATTAAGCCGTGCTGAAGGCATTCAAGGGCAATTGCGACTAACGCCACAAGCGCTGCAGCTGGCGCTTACCGGTCAGCAATTGGATTTGGACTGGCCCGCCGAATTGGCAGCCCCAATTACGCTGGATAATTGGCAGGCTCAGGGCGCTTGGCTGCACCAACAACAACGCCTTCAGCTGGACTCTTTGGCATGGCAAAATCCCGATCTCAGCGGGCAGCTGCAAGCGCAGTTGCAGTTGGGCGCCGTGCCAGAGTTGCAGCTGCACTGCCAGTACCAATTGGCGGATCTGCGGCGGTTACCCCATTATTTGCCTAAGCGTTTGAGTGCCTCAGTACGAAATTACTTAAGCCAAGCGTTACAGCACGGGCAGGTAAGTCATGGGCAATGCGCTTGGCAAGGGCCGTTGCCAAACCTGAGTATGGCCGCAGCGCCATCAGCCACTCCGTTAACCACTGTCATGCCGTCACCAATGCAGACTGGCACGGCCGCTCCACAATGGCAGGTACAGATGGCGCTGGCGGATCTGCAGTTTCAATTTTTAAAAGATTGGCCACCTATCACTCAGGGGCAAGCGCAGTTAACGTTTGCTGGCCAAAGCTTCAAGGCTGTATTGCAGCAAGGGCAATTGGCGGGCATTGATGTGGCGGGTACGCAGCTGAGTATTGCGGAGCTTGGGCCGCGCAGTGAACTTGAAATCCACACTGAGCTGATGGCAACGGCAGCGCAGGCGCAGGCTGTGGTTGCGAATACGCCTTTGGCCAGCACCATTGGCGCAACATTAACGCAGGTGATCCCACAACAAACCGTACCATTGTCGCTGGCCATGCGCTTCTATTTGGGGCGTGAGGTGTCCGGCCAACGGCCGGAGATCCGTGGTGTTATTGAGCTGCAACAGCAGCAAGTCTGGTTGGCGCCCTTGCAGCAATCCCTTACCCAACTGAGTGGCCAATTGCATTTTCATAATGACCAAGTGTGGGCCAAACAGCTGAACGGCTCTTGGTTAGCTCAGCCCATTGAGCTGGCCATGCGCGGTGCGAAAAATGAAGCCGGTTATGGCGTTGAGATCCAAATGGCCAGCCAATGGCAGTGGCAGAGGTTACCTCCAGCTTGGCAAAGCCCGCTGCTCAGCCACCTAGCAGGCGAGTCGGTCTTGGATGGCCACATCGCTTTGCAATTTTCACCGCAGCAATTGCACTATCAGGTGCAGATCCAGTCCGACTTGGCTGGCACTGCCATTACTTTGCCCGCGCCATTAACGCTGGCAAGGGAAGCCACCGAACCACTGGTTTTAACGCTCTCAGGCGGTAAGCAGCATGATAAACCCTATGGCGAATTACAGCTGAACTTGGGGGAACACTTACGTTGGCAGGCAGCACTGCAATTTGAGCCGCAACGCCCCTTGTTTGAGGATTATTTGCTGGCCATCGGTACGCTGGATGAACCCGTAGCCATCGGGCGTGGTGGCCAGCTGCATTGGTATAGTGAGCGCGCAGTATTAAGCGATTGGCTGCCGTTGATCCCATCGTTGACAGCGGCATCGGCGGCAACGGAACCGTCCCCAATGGCCGCCCGCCGCCGTCTGTTGGCACCGCTTGCAAAGGTGCGGCTGCAAAGTGGTCAAATTGAGCTGTTTGGGGTGGCACTGGGCAGTGGCGTGTTGCAAGGCGAGCCCAATCGAGATGGGTGGCAATTGCAATTAGTGACCGATTACACGGATGCGCAGTTCAATCTGGGTCAAGGGGCGGCGCAATTTGGCATTGCAATGCACGCTGACTTTTTGCACTTACCTTCGTTGTCCGTTCCGGCCGCACCTGTTGCTGAGGCTGGAGCGCCAATCGATGCCGCGCGTACTTTCGCTTGGTTGCAGGCCATGCCTGCGCTGGACATCACCATTGATGACTTGAAGATCGGCTCGATGGCCATTGGCCCCGCCCAATTATTGGCGCATCGTCAAGGCACACACTACCAGTTGCAGCACTTACAGCTCGGCCATCCTACGGAACAATTGCAAGCGAAAGGGCGCTGGTATGCTATTGAGTCTGGCACGCATACCGTGCTTGAGGGGCGTGTTACGGCCGAGAGCAGTGAGCGGTTGATGTCGCGTCTTGGGATCAACCATGCCATTAAAAATGGCAGCGGCCATGCGGATTTTTTACTGCATTGGGCTGGGGCACCGTGGCAAAGCCGTTTGGCCAATTTAAATGGCCAACTCTCTTTTGCCATTAAAAATGGTCATCTGGTTGAAATTTCCGATAAAGGCACCCGCTTATTATCGTTGTTCAGCCTAGAATCATTAATGCGTAAATTAGCATTGGATTTTTCGGATGTGTTTGCCAGTGGCATGCATTTCAACCAATTTCGTGGTGATCTTGTGCTTGATGGGGGGATCGCTTATACCGATAACGCCCGTTTAAATGGTAATTCGGGCTCGTTACGCTTAAATGGCTGGACCGATTTAGCCACTCAAACTTTGGATTACCAGATAAGCTTTGCGCCAGCACTCACCTCTAGCTTGCCGGCGGTGATGTATTTGAGCACGGGCACGTTAGGGGTGGGGTTAGGGGCATTGGCGGTCACCAAATTGTTAGAGCCGGTGATTGAGGTAATCACGCAGTTGCGTTATCGGCTAACGGGCTCGGTTGCCCGCCCACAATTGCAAGAGCTGGAACGGCTGCAACCGCCCTCGGCGTTACCTGCGAAGGCGGATGAGGCTAAAACGCACGAGCACGAACATTAATTGCACCATCATGAAAGGGGCCGCTATGGCATCGACGCAAACCCAGCAAGCCGCACGTTCGTTGACGGTACACGTATTGCAGATGACCAGCCATGAAAGCCCCCAACACAACTTAGATTTTATCCGTCAGCAGTTACAGCAGTTAGGTTGTACGGCAGCACAAGCACTGGTGGTGCTGCCTGAAGCCTGTTTGCACTTTGGCCAAGGGCAGGCTTGGTCGCAGGCAGCAGAGTTAAGCGGTCAGGGTTATTTTCAACAGCAGTTGGCGCAATTGGCACGACAATATGGGTGTTATTTGGTGGCCGGTACCTTGCCCATTGCGGCGCAAGATGGCCGTGCCTATGCCAGCAGTTGGTTGTTTGGCCCCAATGGCGATGGGCTGGGGCGCTACGATAAAGTGCATCTATTTGATGCGCAAATACACGATGGCATCACTTATCAAGAGCGGCTTGATACCTGCCCTGGGGAACATTGCTTAGTGGTTGACTGCGCGGTCGGCCGGATTGGATTGGCGGTGTGTTACGATGTGCGCTTTCCATTACTCTTTGCGCAGTTAGCTGCTGCTGGGGCCGATATTATCGTGCTGCCTGCAGCCTTTACTGCACGTACTGGGGCGGCGCATTGGCAACCGCTATTACAAGCTCGTGCTATTGAAAATCAAATATTTATCGCTGCCGCTAATCAGTGGGGGCAGCATGCTGATGGTCGTCAAACTTGGGGCCATTCGATGATTGTTGATCCTTGGGGCAGCATCTTAGCGCAACAGGCTTCAGGAAGTGGCTGGGTAAGTGCCCACTTAGACTTAACGCAACAGTGGCAGATCCGCGCAGACATGCCGGTGCTGTCTCACCGTCGCACCGTGACGTTAGAACGAACAAAAGAGGGTTCATGATCTTTAATACCGTTGCGGCGTCATTATTGACGCCCGCTGAACTGACCAGCGATAGCCTAGAAATGGCGTTAAAACAGTTGCATCACCATCAATTGGATTACGCCGATATCTATCTGCAAGCCAGTAAACATGAAAGTTGGGTACTGGAAGATGGGATCGTCAAAGAGGGCAGCTTTAACATTGAACAGGGGCTTGGCGTGCGCGCCATCAGTGGCGAAAAAACCGGTTTTGCCTATGCCGATGAGCTGAGCCCATTGGCACTGCGCCAATCGGCCGAAGCCGCTCGTGGCATTGCCGCTGCTGGGGCACACGGCAAAGTAAAAGGGCTGCAGCAACGGGATGTTAAAGCGCGCTATCAGCCGATTAATCCCATTGATGGACTGGCGGCTGAGGCCAAATTATCGCTGTTGCGAGAGATGGATGCTTATGTGCGCGGGTTAGATCCGCGCATCAGTCAGGTAGTGGTGAGCTTGAGCGGGGTTTATGAAGAGATGCTCGTGGCGGCGTCCGATGGCACCTTGGCTGCCGATATTCGGCCCCTCATTCGTTTGAACTGTTCGGTGATCATGACCGACGGTGAATTGCGTGAACGAGGCGCGGCCGGTATGGGCGGTCGTTATGGTTATCAGTCGTTGTTAGAGCTGGGCTGCGATGGCAAGCTCAAAGCCTTTGCGCTGTGCCATGAGGCTGTTCGTCAAGCCAGTGTGAACTTAGAGGCGGTGGCCGCACCAGCTGGTGAAATGCCGGTGGTCTTGGGCCCAGGTTGGCCGGGGGTTTTACTGCATGAAGCTGTTGGCCATGGCCTTGAAGGGGATTTTAACCGTAAAGGCTCGTCGCTGTTTTCCGGCCGAATTGGTGAGCCAGTGTGCTCAGAGCTGTGCACCATTGTCGATGATGGCACCATGCTGGATCGTCGTGGCAGTGTGTCGGTGGACGATGAAGGTACCCCAGGTCAGTACAACGTCTTAATTGAAAACGGCATTCTCAAAGGCTATATGCAAGATAAGCTCAACGCCCGTTTGATGGGGGTGGCGCCGACGGGCAATGGTCGTCGGGAATCTTATGCGCATTTGCCGATGCCACGGATGACCAATACTTATATGTTAGCCGGCCAACATAGCCCTGAAGCCCTGATTGCATCAGTGGAGCGTGGGATCTATGCGCCGAACTTTGGCGGGGGGCAAGTGGATATTACCAGTGGCAAATTTGTGTTCTCAGCCTCGGAAGCGTACCTCATTGAAAATGGCGAGATCACTCAGCCCATCAAAGGGGCGACCCTCATTGGCAATGGCATTGAGGCGATGCAGCAAGTATCGATGGTGGGGAATGACTTGGCGCTGGATAACGGCGTTGGGGTCTGTGGTAAAGATGGCCAGAGTATGCCGGTTGGGGTTGGGCAGCCGAGCCTGAAGTTAGAGCGTTTAACCGTTGGCGGCACCGCGTAGGCGGGCGTTTGTGCGCTGCCATCCATTGGCTGGCGCTAGATTGTTTTAACATGGTATGCCCCGCAATGGCTTTGGGTTTCATTGCGGGTTTTTTTTGGGGGCGCGACAAAGGGCTTGATGTGAGCCGCCATCATCGCGGCCACATTTGGGTTAGGGTAAGCACCATTAGGACAGGATAACCAGCAACAGGGATCGGGCGATGAGTAAAGGGCAAACGCTCTCGACAGATTATGTGCATAGCTTGCTAAATTACGCCAGCCAGCAAGGGTATGACGTGCTTGAACTGCTGCAAAATCTAGGCATTAAGCCACAGCAATTGCAGCAAGCGCAGTTTCCAGTCAAGGTTTTTTCTCATTTATTTCAGCATCTGACTGAGCTATTGCAAGATGAGCAGTTTGGCATGTTAACCGGTGGCAAAGTGCCTCGTGGCGCGTTTCGGATGATGTGCTACGCCATTGCGCACAGCGCTGATCTGCAGGTGGCTTTGCAGCGTTGCAGCGATTTTTATGACATCTGTGCCGGCCCAACCATTAAACCGGCGATTGCGGTGCAAGGTGAATGGGTGTGGTTTCATTTTGTGGCGCGGCGAAATGCGCCAGCCGATGTGGCACAACGTCAATTACAGAATCCAGCGCCGGTGTTGATCCGCACCAGTTTATCGATTTGGCACCACTTCATCAGTTGGATGATCGGTTGCCGGTTGCCGCTTCAACAAGCGTCGTTTAGCTGTGCCGCGCCGGCTAATGCGGCCGATTATCGCTTGTTATTTCCATGCCCACTGCGCTTTAACCAACGGGATAATGGGTTTTGGTTTGAACGTCACTGGCTTGAGCGGCCATTGGTGCAAAGCGAATCGGCGTGGCGCGGATTTTTAAAAACCGCGCCTTATCAACTGATGGTGATGGTCAATGGCGATGATTCGATGAGCGCACGCGTGAAAGCCCATTTTGGTCGAGATTTTAGTCGCCCCTTACCCAGTTTGAGTGAGATTGCCGAGCAAGAGGGGATCTCCAGCCGGACGCTACGACGCCAGCTAGCAGCAGAGGGCGTGAACTATTCCTACTTAAAAAGCCAATGCCGTTTGGAAGCGGCGGTGGATTTTTTGAATTGTCCTAAATTGTCTATTCATGATGTGGCTGCACTGGTTGGCTTTGAAGATCCAAGCCCCTTTATTCGCGCTTTTAAACAGTGGACAGGCAAAACCCCCGGTGAGTATCGCGTTGAGGTTATGCAAGATTAATCGCGTAAGCGGGCAGTAACTTACGTTGTCATTATCAGCACCGCTCGCGCCTGAATGGCCATGGGCTTGATGGCCACTTTGGTTGATTTTGGTGGCCGATTTGGTCATTGGCAAGGCGTGCTTAACATCACACAATGTTTGGGTCTGGATGCTAGGACGGCATCGTAATTTGCAGGTGGATGAGCATGAAAATACTGGTCGCAGTAAAACGGGTCATTGATTACAACGTGCGGGTGCGGGTGAAAGCCGATCACAGCGATGTGGATCTGGCCAATACCAAAATGGCCATTAACCCGTTTTGTGAAATTGCCGTAGAAGAGGCGGTAAGGCTAAAAGAGAAGGGGGTCGCCAGTGAAATTGTGGTGGTCTCTATTGGCGATAATGCTTGCCAAGAGCAGCTACGGACGGCGTTAGCCTTAGGGGCTGATCGCGCCATTCAAGTGGCCTTGGCCGAAACGGTTGATCCCTTATCGATTGCGCGGCTGTTGCAGCAGGTGGTTGCGCAAGAACAGCCGGATTTGGTGCTGTTGGGCAAGCAAGCCATCGATTCGGATAACAACCAAACCGGCCAAATGTTGGCCGCATTAACTGGGATGGCGCAGGCGACCTTTGCCTCAGAAGTGCAGATCCTTGAGGGTGAAGCGGTGGTCACCCGTGAAGTTGACGGCGGCATGGAAACCTTGGCGCTCACATTACCAGCGGTGATCACAACCGATTTGCGCCTTAATGAACCGCGCTATGCCGCCCTGCCCAATATTATGAAAGCCAAGCGTAAACCGCTGTCGGTACTGACGCCTGAAGCCTTGGGGGTAAACCTGACTCAGGGGCTAACCACCATCAACGTTGAGCCGCCAGCGGTACGCAGTGCCGGCATCAAAGTCGCGTCGGTGGCTGAGCTGGTGGAGAAACTCAAAACCGACGCCAAAGTGCTTTAAGACAAGGATGACCATCATGACCACATTGGTAATAGCAGAACACGATCAACATCAGTTAAAAGCCACGACCTTAAATACCCTGAGTGCGGCACTTGCAATCGGGGCGCCGATTACGGTGTTGGTGGCTGGGGATCACTGCGATGCGGTTGCCGCGCAATTGGCCGAGATCCCCGCAGTTGCGCAGGTGTTATTGGCTGATGCGCCGTGTTATCAACATCAATTGGCTGAAAATGTTGCGCTGCTAGTGGCGGAGATTGGCCACGATTATCAGCACATTTTGATGGCAGCCAGCAGCAGTGGTAAAGATCTTTTGCCGCGGGCGGCAGCGCTGCTTGGGGTTAACCAAGTTTCCGACATTATTGAGGTGATCAGCCCCGATACGTTTCGACGCCCAATTTATGCGGGTAACGCCATCGCGACGGTGCAATCAAGCGATCCCATCAAAGTGATAAGCGTGCGTGCCAGCGCGTTTGAAACCGCACCCGCTAACGGTGGTAACGCACCGATAGTCCCACTCAATTCAACTTATGATGCCGCTCTTTCACGCTTTGTTTCGGCGCAATTGGCGCAATCGGAACGCCCCGAATTAACGGCCGCTCGGGTGGTGATTTCCGGTGGTAGAGGCATGGGAAATGGCGCGAACTTTGCGCTGCTTGAGGCCATAGCGGATAAACTGGGGGCGGCAATTGGCGCTTCGCGTGCAGCGGTCGATGCGGGGTTTGTGCCGAATGATATGCAAGTGGGGCAAACGGGCAAGATTGTGGCACCTGAGCTTTATATTGCGGTTGGGATCTCTGGTGCCATTCAGCATTTGGCGGGCATGAAAGAATCTAAGGTGATTGTGGCCATTAATCAGGATGAAGACGCGCCCATTTTCCAAGTAGCGGATTATGGATTGGTGGCGGATCTCTTTGAAGCCTTGCCGGCATTGGAGGCTGCGCTGTAATTGTGCTGGCAACGGTTGTTATTAACTTGCCCCAGCCATTGGTTGGGGCAAGTTACGGTCCATTCACGAGCGGAAGCGCTTGTTAAATTTTTGTTGCTTGGTTAGGCTGCATAGCCTCCATTAAGGTAAATGATTCCTATTTACCTGTTTAATCATGCATCGAGGTTCATATGTTTCGATTTTTTGCGCTTTTAGGGGTGCTGTTGACAACTACCGCGACGGCAGCCTCTGCCACCGTTACCATCTATTCCTACCGACAACCGTTTTTAATCGAGCCTATTTTGGCGCAGTTTACCGAGCAAACAGGGATAAATACCGAGGTGGTGTTTGCCAAAAGTGGCTTGGATGAGCGCTTACGCCGAGAAGGGGCATTAACCCCAGCAGACTTGGTGTTGACCACCGATATCTCTCGCTTGGCTGGCTTGGTGGAGATGGGGTTAACGCAGCCGGTAAACAGCAAGATCTTAGCCGCCAATGTGCCCGCGCATTATCGCGATCCGGCGGATCATTGGTTTGCGTTAACGTTGCGCGTGCGTAATGTCTATAGCTCGAAAGCACGGGTTGGTAAAGCCAATTTAAGTTATGAGGATCTGGCCAAGCCAGAGTACCAAGGCAAACTGTGCACCCGCTCGGGTAAAAACGCGTACAACATTGCGTTGGTGGCATCGATGATAGCCCACCACGGCGAAGAACAAACGGAGCAATGGCTGCATGGCCTGAAAGCCAACCTTGCGCGCAAACCGCAAGGCAATGATCGTGCCCAGATCAAAGCGGTGGCAGAAGGGATCTGCGATTACGCCATTGGCAATAGCTACTACTTTGGCAAAATGCTGAGCGATCCCAATCAACAGCCGTTTGCCGAGCAGGTTGAGATCAACTTCCCCAATCAGCAAGATCGCGGCGCCCACATTAATGTCTCTGGTGCGGTGATGACGAAATACGCCAAACAACCGCAAGCCGCTCAAGCGTTATTGGAGTTTCTCTCTGCGCCATTAGCACAGCAACAATACGCTGAAGTGAATATGGAATATCCGGTAAACCCAGCGGTTGCTCCGTCTTCGTTGGTACGCAGCTGGGGAGAATATCAAGCCGATAGCTTACCCATTCATCGTTTAGCACAGCACCATAAAGCGGCCATTACGTTATTGGATAAAGTGCAGTTTGATCTCTAATTGCACGCGATGATGGGTTTTCCTCTAGCCACATGGGGCAAGGCATGAAGTGTGGGCAATGGCCGGATAACCAGTGCGGCAGTAACGTACTCATGGCTTTGTTATTAGGTGGCTTATTGCTGCCTATTGCCACGTTGTTCGCGCAAGGGATCGGCGCTCCGAACACACAACTAATGGCGTTAGCTCCCACGGTGCTGGGGCATTATTTGCGCAATACGCTGGTGCTCATGCTGGCGGTGATGGGCGGCTGCGCCTGTTGTGGTGTGGTAGCTGCTTGGTTGGTTGCCCGCTGCCAATTCCCTGGGCGCGGGCTATTGCAATGGGCGTTGCTGTTACCACTGGCGATGCCGGCCTATTTAGTGGCTTATGTGTACACCGATTTACTCGATTATGCAGGGCCACTTCAGCGCCAATTGCGGCACTGGTTTGGCTGGCAATCCGCGCAAGATTACCCTTTTTTTGAAGTACGCAGCGTCGCTGGCGTCAGTGTGATGTTCACCTTGGTGCTGTTTCCGTATGTGTACTTGTTAGCGCGTACCGCGTTTGGCGAGCAAGCGGGCAGTTTGCCTTACGCAAGTCGAGTGCTTGGGTGCAGCCCTTGGGGCAGTTTTTGGCGCGTCAGTCTGCCGTTAGCACGGCCAGCGCTGATGGTGGGGTTGGCATTGGTGGCCATGGAGACGGTGGCTGATTTTGCAACCGTGCACTATTTTGCGGTGCCAACCTTAACCACCGCAGTATACGACTTATGGCTTGATTACGGCAGTTTGGCTGCGGCAGCGCAATTGGCGTGTTGGATGCTCTTAGGCTTGTTGGGATTGGTGGCTTTGGAGCGTTATGGACGTCGTCAGCAACGGCTTTATCAACGTGATGGCAGCACGGATGAGCGGCGCTATCTCCTGCGCGGTTGGCGTGCTTTTTTAGCCAGCGGTTTTTGTTGGGGATTATGGTTGCTGGGGTTTGGGTTGCCTGCAGCTGTATTGGCGCATTACGCGGTCGCGTATGGCGCTCAAAGTGATTGGTGGGCGTTTGCGACATTTGGCCGTAACAGCTTTTTGTTGGCGCTGGTAACGGCATTATGCGTCCTGGCCATTGCATTGTGGTTGCAGTGGCAGCAACGTCGTCGCGCCAGTGCGTGGCCATCAATGCTGGCCAGTTATGGGTACGCCATGCCGGGAACCGTACTGGCTATTGGTGTGGTTATTCCGCTGACTTGGCTCGATTTTCAATTAAATGCAGCGTTAGTGTGGTTTGGGTTTGGTGCTATTGGGTTGTGGTTTTCTGGCTCGATGGTGGCGTTACTGTTTGCCTATGTGGTGCGTTTTTTAGCGATTGCGCTTGGCGGCGTTGAATCGGCTTATAAGCGCCTAGCACCGCAATTAGATATGGCCGCTGCGACCTTGGGTGCACCACCTACAGCGGTTTTTTATCGTGTGCATATACCACTACTGTGGCGTGGTTTGCTCACCACCGCCTTATTGGTTTTTATTGAAGCCATGAAAGAGTTACCTGCAGCGCTGTTGCTTAAACCGATTGGCGTGGAGACCTTAGCCACCTATTTGTATCAATTTGTCTCTGATGAAGCCTTGGAGTTCGCAGCCTTACCGGCGTTGGTGATTGTGGCGTTAGGGCTTTGGCCAGTGTGGTGGTTGCATCGTCATTTGTGGCCATCATCCATGGCTCCAACCCAAGCGCCAGTGAGGCTTAGAGCCGAAGGACTGACGAGGCTTGGATGAACGTATTAGATGTACAAGGGCTGCATTGCCATTATCAGCAGCAGCCGGTATTAACGGGGGTGACGTTCGGTGTTGCCCATAATCAAGTGCTGGCTTTATTGGGCGCCAGCGGCTGCGGTAAAAGTACTTTGCTGCGCGCCTTAGCTGGTTTGCAAGCACATCAAGGGCGGATTGAGCTGGCGGGGCAAATACTGAGCGATGACCAACAACAATTGCCACCAGAGCAGCGTCGAGTTGGGCTTATCTTTCAAGATTATGCGCTCTTTCCACATTTATCGGTGGCGGAGAACGTGGCGTTTGGGCTGCGTTACGTTACGGAGCCGTTAACGCGGCTTGAACGGCAACAGCGAGTGCAACAAATGTTGGCATTAGTGCAGCTTGAGGCATATGGCGCACGGGCGCCCCATCAGCTCTCTGGTGGCCAGCAACAACGGGTGGCGATTGCTCGCGCCTTGGCGCCTCAGCCACGGTTATTGCTGTTAGATGAGCCTTTTTCCAATATTGATATGCAGGTGCGTGCCCCCTTGATGGCGCAAATGCGGCAATTATTAAATCAGCTTGCGATCAGCGCCATTGTGGTAACCCATTCTAAATCTGAGGCGTTTGCGTTTGCCGACGAGGTGGCGTTACTGGAGCAAGGGCAGATCATTCAACAAGGGACACCGGAGCGCTTATATCGGCACCCCAGTAGCTCGGTGGTGGCGGATTTTCTAGGGGCAAGCAACTACATCGAAGCCAAGGTATTGGATGCGCACCGGCTTAGCACGGCCTTAGGTGAGCTGCGTAGCACCACTTCATTGCCCTTTTTAGCGCCGCATCAAGGGCAATTATTACTGCGCCCACAGCAGCTTTATTTGCAGCCAAGCACTACCGGCAACGGGGTTATCATTGAGCGCCATTTTGGCGGCAGCGCGTGCAATTATTGGGTGCAAGTTGGCGCCTTGCAACTGCAGGTGCATGCCTTGAATGCACAATGGCCGGTAGGGCAACGCGTAGCCGTGCAGGTGCATGAACACGAACTGGTTTTATTTTAAGGCTGCGGATCGTCGCTAAGCGTGGGGGCAAAGGGCGGTGCAGGCAGCGTGATCTGCGATAACGTAAAGGAGTAGCCGGTGCGTTGATTGGCCATATAAATGCTATTGAAAAGGGCATCAAAGTTAAGCACCACGGCTTGATCTCCGCGTACGATGACCGCCGAGGGGCCATCAAGCGCCCCCTCTTTACCATCCTCATCGCGGTTTTGAGCCAATAACGTGAGGGTGCCATCAAGCCCTAACGAGTAAGCTGCATTATGAAACATATCCGCAAGGAAAATCTGATTTCGGCGTGGGTTGTAGTTGAGGTTAAACGGGGCAATGAGAGTATCCACCAGCACCTGAGTTGCGCCTTTTTCTCCTTGATCGTTGACCTGTGTCTTTAAAATGGTGCCTTCTTCCATGATGGCGATATATAAGTTGCCTTCGCTGTCAAAGGTAATACCGGTTGCTCCCATGCCTAAACGACCGCTGGACTCATAACTGGCAAAGAGATGGGGATCATGTTTATCTGGCCCATAAAACGGTTGAATTTTAATGGGTTTTTCAGCGCTGAGCTGGTCAATGTTAAAGCGGTAAACCCCACTGTAATGGGTGTCTTTACCGACTTTTAAGGCCGCATCGGCAAGGTACAATTCATTGCCGCGCCAAGCGATGGCGCTGGGGAAATTGAGCCCTTCAATGAGTACCTCAGTGTATTTAGGTTGCCCATCTGCCACTTGAATTCGCAACAAGCGCGAACGCTCACGGCCGCCGACAAACCACATTTGCACATCGGTCACGTACATATTGCCATCAATGCCTAGCCCTAACCCGACCGGAGCGGCTTGTTTGGTGATGGGGTGCAGATCGGCAACTTGATATTGATACCAAGTGGTGAGCTGGTTATTGCCATCCACTAAGCCGATAGCGGGTAACGGGGGGCGGTGGATCTGACCGCGGGCTAATAATTCACTGTTATGGAAATTAGGCGAAGAAAAATAAAGGTTTTGTACTGAATCTAAGGTGGCGCTGACCGGCGAATTGAATTGATCGGGCAGGGTTAATAGTAACTGCACTGGCAAGGTGTTCGCCGCTTCCTTGCTCGCTCCCCAAACGTTGTGGCTTAAGATGGAAGCAAGCGTAAACCATAAGATCAGCAACAGAGGATGGGTCATTATAAGCGGCTCATTGAAGGGCTAATGAACCGCAATTGTAGCTGTTTCTTTATCCATTGCTGCGCTTGTTGAGCGTAATGAAGGTTGGCTTGATCACACTTAACTATTTAACAATCTGTACCGGTTAATGTTTTTTATAAAAACTAGGCTCGATTAAAACGCGGTGACATTTTGTGATGTGCCGCTTAAAAAGTGGTTTTAGCTAACGCTTGATGTTGTTTCGGCATGAAATGATGTTCATCATTTATGTTAATACCGTGCAAGAAAACCGACTATTTGAAACGGTTACCGTAATGCGACCCAGTGTTTTGTGGTATGCGGATGATTGCCACAGTAACAGCCTTAAATAATGAAACATAATGCGATGGATTTAATGCGTAATTCTGACATTCAAAATAAAGGCGATATCTTGGATCCAAGTTGTTATGCAATGGTCATTGGCGGTGCCAATATGGATCTCTCCGGACGGGCTGACAGCAAGTTGCAACTAGGGGACTCAACCCCGGGGTGCTTTAGCTGCAGTGCCGGTGGCGTTGGGCGTAATATTGCCGATAATTTAGCGCGTTTAGGCAGCTCGGTTGAATTCATCAGCGTGATGGGTGATGACAACTGGGGTGAACAATTATTGTGCAGCTGCCAAAGCGTTGGGATTGGTGTGAGCCATTGCCTGACCATCCCCGGCGCCAACAGTTCCAGTTACTTATCTATCCTTGATCAGGATGGTGAGATGCAATTGGCACTCAGTGATATGGCGCTGTTAACGCGCTTAGATGCCGATGTGCTCGCGACTCGTTATGACGTGATTCAACAGGCTCAGGTCTTGGTGGTGGATGCCAATCTCAGCCAAGATGCGTTGACTTATTTATTTCATAAACACGGTAATAAGCCTTTTTTTGTCGATCCGGTTTCGGCGACCAAAGCGAAAAAAATTAAACCGTTCCTTTCTAAAATCCACACCTTAAAACCCAATCGTTTGGAAGCAGAAGCGTTAACTGGCATGACCATTAGCGATGATCCGGCTACGGTGGAAGCCGTGCTAGCCGAACTGCATCGGCTAGGGGTTCAGCGGGTGTTGCTGAGTTTAGGGGCCAAAGGGGCGGTGGCCAGTGACGGCCACGGGATCCGTTTTATTTCGGCTGCGGCCACGCAAGTGAATAACGTGACCGGTGCCGGTGATGCGTTAATGGCAGGCTTAACTCAAGGCTATTTAATGAATTGGGATTGGTTTGCCTGCGTTGAATTTGGTCTTGCGGCTGCCCGATTGGCGCTAGCGGCAGACAACACCATTAACTCTACTATGTCTGAGTCAGCGGTTTTGCGCTTGCTCGAGGAAACACAATGTTAAGCAATTATTTAGACATTTCACCAGAAGTCGCTGAAGCGCTGGCTAACAATCAGCCTGTTGTGGCCCTTGAGTCCACCATTATCTCTCATGGCATGCCTTATCCTCGTAACGTGGAGACGGCCTTGCAAGTTGAGCAAGTGATCCGCGAAAACGGCGCCATCCCAGCCACAATCGCCATTATTGCTGGCCGCTTAAAAGTGGGTTTGAATGAAGCGGAAATTCGCCATTTAGGTCAAGCCGGTTTAAGTGTTACCAAGGTTAGCCGTCGTGACATTCCTTTTGTGGTTGCTGCGGGCAAAGATGGTGCAACGACTGTCGCCGGCACCATGATTTTAGCGGCCATGGCAGGGATTAACGTGTTTGCGACCGGTGGCATCGGTGGCGTGCACCGTGGCGCTGAAACCACCATGGACATTTCGGCGGATCTGCAAGAGCTGGCGAGCACGAACGTGGCGGTTGTGTGTGCCGGCGCCAAATCCATTTTGGATTTGGGGTTAACGCGGGAGTACTTAGAGACTCAAGGTGTGCCCGTTATCGGCTATCAAACCGATTCATTGCCTGCGTTTTACACCCAAGAAAGCGAGCACAGCATCGATTATCGCTTAGATACGCCGGAGCAGATTGCGATTGCGCTAAAAGCGAAATGGGCCATGGACTTACAAGGTGGCGTTGTGGTGGCTAACCCCATCCCAGCGCAATACGCCATGCCACTGGAAACCATCACTGCAGCGGTAGAGCAAGCGCTCGCTGAAGCCGTTGAGCAAGGGATCGCTGGTAAAGAGTCCACCCCGTTTTTGTTGGCTCGGGTGTGTGAACTGACCGGCGGTAACAGCCTCGATTCCAACATTGAGCTGGTGTTAAATAACGCCCGCTTAGGCGCTAAAATAGCCCAAGCGTATTGCCAAGCCTAAAGTGGCGGTTTGTGCCACGTTGGCCCATTTAGGCTGGCGTGAACTCTACAGCTTTTAAACCGTAATGGCATAAAAAAGCCCCGTGAACTGAGGTTCTCGGGGCTTTTTGCTGGCTTGGCACTCGGCCTTGCTTGTTTGGGTTAGAGTTTAAACTGGCTTAATACCGTTAATAAGTTGCGGTTTACGTCGGTAATCGTGAGCGTTTGTTGCTCTAAGCGTAAGCCCGTGTTCTTAAGATCACTAACGATCTCATTGATTTGATGCATGCTCATGCTGACCGCTTGAATCACTTTATTTTGTTCATTAGCCGATTGAGAAATGGCGACGTTCAGATGTGAAACACCTTGTACGGTGTCATTAAGGTGCTCTAAGCCGGTGGAGATCTGCTGAGCTTGATCGACCACAACGGTGCAACAATTCACGGTATTATCAATGGAGTTTACGGTGACTTGTGCCTCAGATTGCAGGTTGTGTAGCGCATTGGCTATCTCTGATGTGCTGGTTTGAGTGCGCTTGGCGAGGGCACGGACCTCTTCGGCAACCACTGCAAACCCACGGCCGCTGTGGCCGGCTCGTGCCGCTTCAATGGCCGCATTAAGCGCTAATAAGTTGGTTTGTGAGGCGATGCCGCCAATCACCTCAACAATGGACTGAATGCTGTTGATCTCCTCATTCATATTGCTGACGTTTTGAGTGGCATCATGAATTTCAGCTGAGAGCGATTCAATGGTTTGGCGTGTGTTAAGTAAAGAGTGGTTTGCACATTGGCCTTGGGTGCGTGCTTCTTGGCTTGAGAGTGAAACCGACTCAGAGTGTTCCGCCACTTCCGAGGCGGATTGCGATAATTCCTCAATGGCAACGACGATTTGTTGCGTTTGCGTGGCGTGTTGTTGGAGCACTTGGTTGCTGGTGCTGCAGTGTTCTTCCAGCTGTTGAACGCCGCCACTTAACTGCTTGGTCATGGCTTGAATGTTCAGCAATATTTGATGCTGCTTATCAACAAACAAGTTGATGTTGTTGGCAATTTCGCCCAGATCATCTTTACCGGTAACGGTTAAGCGTTGGGTGAGATCCGAATTACCCGATGCGAGGTTCTCCACCATTTGGCGTAATGATTTAATGGGCGCATAAAGGGCGTTTAATGCGATTAAAATGGTGCATAAAGTCAATAATGACATCAGGCTGACCACCCCAGTTAACGCTAGCGTAGAGGCGCGAACCGGCGCCATTAATTGGGTTTCATTAATGGAAAAAACCAACGTCCATTGTTCGCCATTGAGCAGTGGAATGGTTTGACTAAAGAGTACGACCGCTTCTTCGGCGACGGTGTGGGCAACGTAATGCTGTTGTTGCGTTAACAATGGCAGAGCCGCACTAAACTCGCTTTGATGAATGTCGCTCTTGATGGGTAAAAATTCACTGGTTGAGGCTAAAACCGTGCCGTTTTTATCAAAGATAAAGCCATTGATGCCATTTTCATTTTGGATGGCTTCAAGCTGGTTTTGAAGGCCATCAAAACGAATGTCTGCCATCAGTACTCCCCCGTTGACAGTGTGCATCACCCCTACCATTGGGATCCCGTCAAAACGGGTAAAAAAGGCGTCGCTTAAGCTTAAGCCATTATAGGTTTTGGCTTTGCTATACCATGGACGCTGACGGGGATCGTACAAATGAGGCACCCCAATGCCATTAGGGAATGAGTCCGACGCTTGGGAAACATAAGAACGGCCATCGTCTAAGCCAAGGGTGATCTTTAATACACCGCTTATTTGTGCCCCAAAGGCGAGGGTGTCGGCTTGCTCTTGGTCGCTGCGCTGACTGAGCTCTGGGTAGCGCTTGGCCAGCATTTGGATGGCATCAATGGCGCGATTAAAGTCGGTCATGATACTGCTGGCTTGCGTATCAAGCTGAGCTTGAAATTCGGCCTGCATATGCTCTTCAACGTTGCGCTTCGTCAGTTGGTAAGAGAAAAAAGAGGCGATCGAGCCTGAGGCAATCAATAATACTGCGACGGTCAGTAATAAATTATTTTTAAATCCTAAAGAACCCATGTGGTGCTCCATTTCTGCATTGCGATCTTATCCTTGATCGGTTCGAAGCGATGAGGCTAAGCGCCTCGTTTAGGATGAGCAGCTCCGACGCACTTACTATATGCGTCATTTACACTAAAACTAAACATGGCATTAACATATTGTGAACCAGTTCCAACTTTTTTGAAGCGCAAAATACAGGCCGTTGATAGCTTTCTTGGGAGCGCTAATAGCGGGGGACGTTCGAAGGCAATAAAAACAGGCGCTCAAGGCGCCTGTTTAACCGCAGAATGTGCGCTGCCCATGGTGAGCAAGGGAAGGCGTAACCGTTAGGCGCCCAGCGGCGTTACGGGTAATGCCATGATGCTGCGCTGATCCACATCCACATCGCCAATGGTGACGGGTAAAGTATCGGCCAATTGCAATACGACGGTTTCATCAAAGCAGGCTTGCGCCGTGTCGCTGTTGATCTGCAAACGTGCTTTATCGATGCTGAGGTGGCTTGCTGGAATAAAGGCACTGGCGCCATTTTCCAATAAACGAATGCGCACCCCACCGCGATTGATGTCGATGATGAGCCCTTGGTATTGAGTGGTCGATCTGGATTCGGCTTTTAAATAGCGAGCGTAGAGCCAATCACCCACATGCCGCTCACACATACGGTGCAATTTGCGCATTTTGGTTAGTTGTTCTAACAAGGTGGCATCCACATGTTGTTGTGGTGTTTGTTGGGTGATCATCGCTTTGAGCAAACGGTGGTTCACCATGTCGCTGTATTTTCGAATTGGTGAGGTCCATGTTGCGTAGCCTGTAAGCCCCATACCAAAATGCGGCATCGGGGTACCAGCCACATCCGCAAAGGCTTGTTGTTTGCGAATGCGGGCATCAAGGTAGCCAGTAGGTTGCTGCTCTAAAAGGCGGCGTAAAGCGCAATAACCGGCCATGGTTTGCAGTTGCTCGGCGGTGAAATTCAGTTGATGCTGCGCCAACATCTCGACCACGTGGCCAATCCGCTCCGGATCGAGCCCTGCGTGCGTGTTAAATACCCCTTCGCCCACAGTGGCGGTTAAGCGCTCGGCACAGGCGGCGTTCGCGGTGATCATGCACTCTTCTACAATGCGATTGGCGGTACGGCGCTTATCCATATGGATGGCTAAGACATTGCCTTGTTCATCCACCTCAAAGCGATAATCCGGTTGATCGGGAAAGACTAAGGCATGTTGTTTACGCCACTGAGTACGCGCGTTGGCAAGGGCGTGCAATTGATTGATTTGTTCAGCAATAGTAGCGTTACTGGGCTGCCATGCGGAGGCCACATCGTCGAGATAATCTGACACGTGGTCGTAGGCGAGTTTGCCATGGCTGCGTACGGTGGCTAGGAAAAATTCCGCCCCATCTTGCAGGGCGCCATCCGCGTGCACCCAAATGTGGGCGCACAACGCTGGGCGGTTTTCCCCTTCGAGCAGGGAACACAACTCATCGGCCAATTGGCGCGGCAGCATGGGCACGTTGTAGCTTGGCAGATATTGGGTGAAACAACGCTTAAAGGCTTCTTGGTCAACGGCGTCATTCGGCTGTACATAAGCGGTTGGATCAGCAATAGCCACCGTTAAGCGCCAACCGTTATCGGTTGTTTCAATATACAGTGCGTCATCCATGTCTTTGGTGGACTCGGCATCAATCGTAATAAAGGGGAGGTGAGTGAGATCTTGGCGCGCGCTTTCGTCTAATTGCCAGTTGGCCGGATCATTGGGTTCAACTTTGGCTAAGTCATGCTTGGCTAAAATGACCCACCATGGCACGTGAGGATCGTTGTGCGCGGCAACCAATTCGCTGATCTCAACGATAAAGCCTTGGTCATCTGGGCGCAGCGGATGGCGTTTTAGGTGCGCAACTACGTAGTCGCCGTCTTGTAAGGTTTTTTCATCAAGGCTTTTGTGGCAGCGGGCTTTTAAACCGGTTTTCATCATTGGGTGATCCGGTACCACATTCAAACGCCCTTTAAACCATTGAACGCGGCCAATAAAACGGTTTAGGCTTGGTTCGATCAGTTCCTCTGGTTCAAAGCTGGTTTTATCGCCATCGGTGCGCAATACCCCTTTCACTTTATCGCCATGCAGCACTTTTTTCATGGCTGGTGGCGGCACAAAGTGGCTTTCCCCTTTTTCGGTTTCTAAAAAGCCAAATCCTTTCGCCGTGGCTTTGATTTGACCTTCTGCGCTGGGCAGGGTTTCGCGAATTTGGGCTTTGAGTTGTTGCAACAGGGGGTTGTTTTGAAACATCCAAGAGTCTCGTTGATTTGGGCTAAAAAGGATTGGCGATGGCCATTGGCAGCAATTGTATGGGATGCCACCGGAGCTGCCAAGAATGCGGCTAAGGAAAGTGCACTGCCAAGGCCGAGTTGCTGCAAGCGCCAATAAGAACAGCGCGTAATTGCATTGCGGATTCTGGGTAGGGGCGCGTCCTTGCCCCCTTATCTGCGAATGGCTTAAAAAAGGGCGTGCATTAATTGCCGGTATTGCTGTTCATTGAGGCCATTGTCGCCTATTGCTAAGACCACGCCACTGACTCCGGCAATGGCGGCGGCTTGGATCCACTTGGCTTGTTGAGCGGGCGATTGCAGGGCATCAATGGTGAGCAACAGCGGTAAGTGGGTGTGCTCAGCCAGCTCGGCCAGCTGCGGCCACTGATTTTGGTTTAAAGGCGGTAACACCAACGCGACCTGTTGGTTGCCTTGCTGCAAGATTTGTTCGGCTTGCTGGAGAATGTGTTGCTGTGCTTGGGCAAAGGGCCGTGATTCATCCCAAGCTAAGAAAATGGGTTTGCTTTGTTGACCTAGCCGTTGCAGCTGCGCTGGTGCGCTGACATTGGTTGGCAACCACCACGCTTGTACGTGCGGATCGTCCCAAATGGCATCGGGCGTCAGCGGCCGGATCAATGGCAGTGGTTGGCTTTGGCCGTGGCTGGCTACAATGCCATGGGCGCCAAATTCCGCCAACCACGGTGCGATGGTGGTGTGGCCACCTAAGGCTTGGCCAAGAATACTTAGGCCACGACCAATGGTGTGATCACCCAGTTGAAAGTGGCTGTCATTGGGCTTTTGAGCGCGCGCATAGCGTGCTTTTATGGGCGTAGATGGCGAAGTAACAGCAGGGGCAGGCTCTGAGGCGAGCAAGCTGGGGCTGAGGGCAGTTGGTGCAATAACATCGCTGGGATAACTGCCAAGCACTTTGAGATAACGGGTGATTTTAGCCAGTTCCGCTAGGGCTTGTTGCATCTGCTCCGAGGCTTGATTGGCGGCAATATCGAGGTAGAACATCTCTTCCCATGGTTTGCCGTAGATCGGCCGAGAAACCAATTTGGTCATGGTCAGTTGGTGGGTTTTTAAAACCGTTAGCGCATCGACCAGTGCCCCTGGTTGTTGGCTGGTGGCAATCAACAGGGTGGTTTTGGCGGGTAGGTTGAGCGGGACGCTTTGGGGATCTTTGGCTAAGACCAAAAAGCGGCTCTCATTTTGCTGTTGGTTTGCCAGCCCATGCTCCACTGCCTGTAATTGATAAAATTGGCCACCGCGTTCGCAGCCAATGGCGGCCCCATTCGGATCTTGCTGTGCCAGTGTCATGGCTTCAGCGCTGCTGCTGCAATGGCGTGCGTGCCAAGCGTATTGGCTGAGATAGCCACTGCATTGGGTGTGAACTTGGGGGTGTGCGTAAATGGTTTTAATGGCTGCTTTTTCTCGCCCACTGGGCATTAATAAGCAGTGGGCGATGGTTTCAGTGGTTTCGCCAATGATGGACAGTGGCGTATGTTGCAAAAGATCAAACACCTCATTAATGGCGCCGGAGGAGGTGTTCTCAACGGGCAAGATGGCCACATCGGCTTCGCCATTTTCAACGGCGGCAAAGATCCCATCAAAGGTGGATTGAGCCACTTCAATGACTTGGCGCGCTCGGCGTTCGAAATAGTGGTGCGCAGCAATGTGGCTATAAGATCCCGGTGCACCTAAATAGGCCACGCGTACTTGTTGGTTGCAATTGGGGTTTTGCTGCTCTTGCAGCCATGCGTGTTGGCGGCGTACAGAATCTTCAAAAATGAGCTGGTATAAGCGCGAGATATATTGCCCTTCAAGCCCTAACTGGCGACCATGACTGATCAGCTGCCCGAGCAGCTGCTGCTCTCGCATGGGATCGCGCACCGGTGCTTGATGCTCGGCCTTGGCTTGCACGACTTGCAAGCTCAGTTGCCGTCGTTGGGCAAGCAGCGATAATAGCTGACCATCTAATGTCGATATTTGTTGTCTTAGGGGCAGCAATGCTGCGCTGAGGAGCTCTTGGGTTGGCGTAGACATTTATTGTTCTCTAATACAGTGTGGCCATCATTAGGAATAACGCCGCCGATAGTGTTTATTTTTGTAGGGCGTTAACCGGCGTGGTAGGGCGTTTTGGCAAAGGATAATCCGTCACACTAGAAGTCGAATTGACTTGTTGTCAACAGCGTAAAACACCTGCATAAGCAGGTGTTTATCTTTACTCACGATTTATGTATTGGTGCTGGCTGCTATTCAATGTCAGGGCTGAGCACTGCGGCGGTGCGATCGTGGCGTCTGGCGGTATGTTTGTCGGTTTGTTTGTTTAATTGGCGCTCAAGGCGTTGGCCGAGCAGATTAATGGCCGTGTAGAGATCTTCATGACACGCCTTGGCGAACAGTTGACCCGCACTGGAATTGGTGGTCGCTTCAACCTGAAATTCAGCCCCTTCTTTGGTAATGATCAAGTGTGGGCCGATCAGTTCGACGTCGTGGCGAGTTAGCTTGTCGAAACACGCCTCAATTCGGCTTTCCATTGATTCGGTAACGGCAATGCTTTTACTGGTGATCTCAATACGCATAAGGGTCTCCTTATTGACCTTGGTATTAACCTCACGCTCAGAGTAACGCGCTCACCCCTCGAATGAACTTGAGCTAAGTCAAATTTTTAGACGGTGTTTTAGCAAAGCATGATTGAGTTTGATGACTATCAACTTTCCCTTTATTTCACTTGTGTTTACTGCACATATTGCGGCTATTTATGCGGCAATAGTGCGATCACCATCAAGGAGGCAGGCGGGTGTTAAAAGCGGAAAAATTACACATGGTGCAAGTTTGGGACCCATTGGTTCGTCTTTGCCATTGGGGAATTGCCTGTTTGTTACCTCTGTGCTGGTACAGTGCCGAGATTGGGGCGATGAACTGGCATCAAAGTTGCGCTTATGCGCTGGCAACATTACTGCTGGTGCGATTGTGTTGGGGAGTGTGGGGCAGCGAACCGGCACGCTTTGGCCATTTTGTCCGTTCGCCTTGTACGGTATGGGATTACGTGCGTGGTCGCATGCCGGCGCCTGCGTTTGGTCATAATCCGCTAGGGGCTTATATGGTCTTGCTGCTGTGGCTGTTATTACTGGCGCAATTTGTTAGTGGCCTGTGCATTAGCGACGATATTTGGACCGATGGCCCTTTATATGGGGTGGTGCCAAGCCATGTTTCACGCTGGATGGGACGCTATCATCACCAAGCTTTTTGGTTTTTGGCCGGAGCGGCGGTGGTGCATGTGTGTGCGGTGATGATCTATCGCTGGCGTGGCATTGCTTTGTTACCCGCAATGATACATGGTCGAGCGATGCACCCCGCCGGCTTGCCTAAACCGGAATTGGGTTCATGGTGGCTAGGGATCGGCCTGTTGCTGGGGTTTAGCGCATTAGCTGCCTACTTTATTGTGCCGCTTTGGTAGCGGATGAATAGGACGCGGCTTGCGCGCCCTACGGAGCTTGAGATTAGTCGGCCTTAAATTGTTGATGACAGCCTTTACAGTGCTTGGCGACGGCGCCAAACGCTTGCCGCAAGGCTGCGGGATCTTCTTCAGTACGGCTAGCTAGGGCTAACGCATTGGCATCTTTTTCAAACGCCATAGCGATGTGGTTAAATTCGTTCGCTTGGCTCCATACCGTGGCCAATGCAGCGCTGTTGCCACCGACTGAATTGGCAATTTTAAAGGCGCTGAAGGGGATGGGGGCCAAGCGAGCTAAGTCTTGTGCGCGCTGGGTAAATGCCGCAGCGTCCATGGGTTTCTTGTTGCGCATCATTGCGCCCATGTCGGCAAAATTTTCTTTGATTAGCATAAAAGCGGCTTGTCGATATTCAATTGCGTCTGCTGCGGTGGTAAAGGCGCCTTGAGCTTGCGCAAAACCACAAAAAAGAGCAAATGAACAGGCGATTGTCCTTATTTTCATAGCACTGTTTCCTTAACTTTAGCCATTGTGCATGGCCACTATATCGTCGATACCAATAGGGGGGAAGGGCGATATTAGTGTGAACTGCATCAAGTATATTTGAATTCGGTTCTGCGTCTTTGCTGTAATGCTGTATCATTCAGGCATTACTGAATGTAAGGTGAGAAAACGTAATGGAACAACAGCGTTGGCAGCAACTCTTAAAGCTGATTCAACATCAACAATCGTTGTCTGAATTAGACGGTGTCTTGCACCTGCTATTAAGCCACGATGAGCGCCAAGCCATCAGTGGTCGCTTGGCCATTATTCGTGCCTTGTTGGAAGGAAAACAAAGCCAACGTCAAATTGCGGTGGATTTGGCGGTGAGCATAGCCACCATTACACGTGCATCCAATAGTTTAAAACTGCTCACAGCAGCAGAACGCGCGCAGCTACTCGCGAGCCTCAATGTTCATTCATCTCCTGATAATCGGAATTAAGTCATGTCAGAACATGCTAACGCTGCGGAAAGTCATCCCAGTAAAAAAGCCCCCAGTGTGCTAGGTGGCGCCATGATCGTTGCGGGTACAGCGATTGGCGCAGGCATGTTTGCCCTACCTGTTTACAGCTCGGGCATGTGGTTTGTTTTATCGTTAATTTTATTAGTGTTTTGCTGGTATTGTGCGTACAGCTCTGGTTTGTATTTGGCCGAAGCGAGCCAGTATTACCCCAGCGGTGCCAGTTACAGCACCATTGCTGCAGACACCATGGGGCCTTTAGGCCAGCTGGCAGCTACCGTTACGGTTGGTTTTGTTAGTTTTATTTTGTGTTATGCCTATATCTCTGGCGGTGGCTCGGTGGTCAGCTCTGCGATGACAGCCAATGGCATTGATCTCTCCCACAGCGCGGCGGCGGTGCTTTTTGTACTGGTGTTTGGGATTGTGGTTCTGGCTGGTACTCATATGGTTGAGCGGATTTCATTAATTTTATTGGCTGGGATGGTGCTCAGCTTTTTTGGCTCAGTGAGCATGATGGCCAGTGGGATCACAACCGATAAGCTGATCTCCGGTGCCGGTTTAGAAAACCTGTTACCGTATTGCTGGGTTGCTGTACCAGTACTCGTCACCAGTTTTGGCTTTCACAGCACCGTACCGTCTTTGGTGAAATATTACCGCCAAGAGATGGGGCAGGTGCGTTTGGCGATGCTTTGGGGCAGTTTATTAGCACTGCTTATCTACGGCTTATGGCAATTAGGCATCATGGGGAACGTGAGCCGGTTGCAGTTTGTCGATGTGATTGCCGAGGGCGGTAATGTCGCTAGCCTGATCCGTGCGGTGGGGGATTCGAATGAGCGCGCCTTAACCGAAACACTGCTGATGATCTTTGGCAATTTGGCCTTGGCCAGTTCTTTTGTTGGGGTTTCATTAGGATTGCTGGATTTGGTGCGTGATTTACTCAAGCTCGATGACAGCATGGCCAGTACCTTTAAGGCCGGCGCTTTGACTTTCTTACCACCGATGCTGGGCGCGGTTGTGGCACCGAATGGCTTTATTACCGCTATTGGCTATGCCTCATTATTAGCGGCGGTATTTGTCCTTGTTTTGCCGCCATTAATGGCCTATTTCTTACGTAAACGCCATGGTTTACCGGTTCAATCCTTTATTACTGCTGGTGGGTCGCTGCGGTTATATATGGTGGTTGGCTTTGGGGCATTAGCGGTGCTGTGCGAAGCCCTAAACCTGTTTAATTTGCTGCCTCGTTACAGTTAAATATTGGCCCATTCCAGTAACTGAAACTTAAAAAAGAGCCGTTTTTACGGCTCTTTTTTATTGCGGCTGTTTGGGGGCAGAAGGGGCGTCAGAATCACGTTCTGGATTTTTTTCAACCACGTGAATGCTCGATGGCGAGCTCCATCGGCCGTGCCGTTTTTTTTATCCATTATGGGTGGTGCACGATACGCTAACAAGGCGGCCATAAGCTGGGGCTTTCCTCCCCAACGGGCAACACCAAAGGCCACTGGCAAGTATGCCCGACCAATGGCCGCGCTGATTTACCATTTGAGCGTTTGTCGATTACTGACGGATTAAACGCGCTGACTTCACCATATTGTCGGCCACTTCGACCACCTCAATGGTGTAACCACCAATAGTGAGGGTGCAGCCACTGTCGGGGATCCGTTGTAACTGCTCAAGCAATAAGCCATTCAGGGTTTTGGGGCCATCCGTAGGCAGCTGCAACTGCGCTTCTCGATTTAAATCGCGCAAACTAATAGAGGCGTCAATCACCAACGAACCGTCGCTTTGACGCTCAATGTCATCGCTTGGTGGCGTTTGTAGGCCGGTAGTAAAGTCGCCCACGATCTCTTCAAGAATGTCTTCTAAGGTCACCAAGCCTTGAATGTCGCCATATTCATCCACCACTACGCCCATGCGCTCTTTGGCCCGCTGAAATTTCAGCAGCTGTACATTTAAGGTGGTGCCTTCTGGAATAAAGTAGACCTCTTCAACAGCACGCAGCAGCGTGGATTTGTCCATGTCGCCCTGCTCTTTGGTGATAAAGCGCAACACATCAGACAGATGCATCACCCCGATAAGCGCGTCAATGTTATCGCGGTAGAGCAATACCCGTGTATGAGGGCTGCGGGTGAGTTGCCGTAAAATGCTTTTGTAATCGTTATTAATGTCGATGGCATACAGCTCAGCTCGGGGGATCATGATGTCTTCCACCGTGACTTTTTCGAGATCCAAAATGGAGACCAGCATTTCTCGGTGACGCCGTGGGATCATCGCTCCTGCTTCATGGACGACACTGCGCAGTTCTTCGGCCGATAATTTATCGCCATCGTGTTGACCAGAATGGACTCCAAATAACCGTAAAATCGCATTACTAAACATGTTTACTAACCACACCAGTGGGTAAAACACCGTCATCAATGGTCGTAAAATT